>JAOUJD010000248.1 GCA_029883565.1 Burkholderiaceae bacterium | reverse complement strand
CGCGAGGTGCGCGATCCGCGCCTGAAGCCGATGACGATCACGCACGTGAAGGTCTCGCCGGACCTCACGCACGTCTGGGTGCTCTACACGCTGCTCGCCGGCGATTCGCACGACGAGCTGCAGCGGGAAATCCTCGACGAAGCCGCGAAGTACCTGCGCGGCCCGCTCGGCCGTGCGCTCAAGCTGCGCCTCGCGCCGCAACTGCACTTCGCTCCCGACGAGGAACTCGAGCGCGGCAATCGCCTCGACGACCTGATCGGCCGCGCCGTGCGCGATGACAGGGCGCGTCACGTCGACGATCCTCCGGCTGCTGCGTCCGAGGACGATGACGGACTCGGTCATTACGACAGCGACGAAGACGACGACGCAGACGCCGACGATCCGCGGCCGTGACGGCGATGGAACCGGCAGCGCCCGCCCCGGTGCGCAGGCGCTGGCGGGCGGTGGACGGCATCGTGCTGCTCGACAAGCCGCAGGGCCTGAGTTCCACGCAGGCGCTGCAACGCGTACGCCGCCATCTCCAGGCCGAAAAGGCCGGCCACGCCGGCACGCTCGACCCGATGGCGACCGGCATGCTGCCGCTGTGCTTTGGGCAGGCGACCAAGGCGTGCGGTGCATTGCTCGGCAGGCGCAAGGCCTACAGCGCCACGGTGGTCCTTGGCGTCGCGACCGATACGGGTGACGCGGAAGGCCTGCCCGTCGCCAGCGTCGAAGTCCCCACATTCGACGACGACAGGCTCGAGCGCGTGCTCGCCAGCCTGCGCGGCGCGCGCACCCAGGTGCCGCCGATGTATTCCGCGCTGAAGCGCAATGGCCGGCCGCTCTACGAGCTGGCGCGCCAGGGCGTGGAGGTGGAGCGGGAGGCCCGCCCGATCACGATCGAGTCGCTGGTCGTGACCGGCCGGTCGACGGCTGGGGACACGCCCGCGATCGACATCGAGGTCGTCTGCTCCAAGGGCACCTACATCCGCGTGCTGGCCGAAGAGATCGCCGCGGGCCTCGGCACCCGCGGCCACCTGGGAGCGCTGCGGCGGCTCTGGGTGGATCCGTTCGCGGGGTCGGCCATGGTCACCCTGGACGAAATCGAGTCGACCGCCACGGAACCGCGTCCCGCCTGGCTCGCGCCGGTCGACGACGCATTCCCGGACCTGCCGCGGCTGGTTCTCGACGATCTGGCGACGCTGCACCTGTGCCAAGGGCGAACCCTGGTCCGGCCGGACGGGCTGCCCGAGGCCGCCCAATTCCGGGTCTACGGCGCCGACGGGACGTTCCTCGGGCTGGTCGAGCCCGGTCCAGGCGACCGGTTGCAGGTGTTGCGCCTGTTCGTGCCGGGCGCCGGTACCAGCGGGCCGGTCAAAAAAGTTGAGTAAAACAGTGGGATGCGGCTAAAATGCGCGGCTCACACAAGGCGAACTTTCAGGTTTCGTGGTTATTTACCGATGGCACTGTCCACCGAGCGCAAGACTGAGATCGTTGGCGACTTCAAGCGAGGCGCCGCCGACACGGGTTCCCCCGAGGTCCAGGTTGCACTGCTCTCCGCCCGCATCAACGAACTGGGCGAACACTTCGCCGCGCACAAGCGCGACCATGCTTCACGTCGCGGGCTGCTCAAGCTCGTCACGCAGCGCCGCAAGCTGCTCGATTACCTGAAGGAAACGGCCCCGGCGCGTTACCAGGACGTCGTAGCACGGCTCGGCCTGCGCCGCTGACCGACGCCCAACTTCCGGCCCGCTCTGCGGGCCGGATTCGTATTCGCCCCCAGTGGTTTAGCTAGGGGCTAAACAGTCGCCCGTAAGCCGGGCCACACAAACCAATTCGGACACCTCCAACGTGACAGTCCACAAGACCAGCTTCCAGTACGGCGCCCATGCCGTCTCCATCGAAACCGGCCGTCTCGCCCGCCAGGCAGATGGCTCCGTCCTCGTCTCCATGGGAGACACCACCGTCCTCGTCACGGCCGTCGGCCGTCGCGAAGCGCAGCCGGGCAAGGATTTCTTCCCGCTCACCGTCAACTACATCGAGAAGACGTACGCCGCGGGCCGCATCCCGGGCGGCTTCTTCAAGCGCGAAGGCCGTCCTTCCGAGAAGGAAACGCTGATCTCGCGCCTGATCGACCGCCCGATCCGCCCGCTGTTCCCCGAGTTCTTCTTCAATGAAGTGCAGGTCGTGGCAACGGTCGTCTCGCTCGATCCGGAAATCGATTCCGACATCCCGGCGATGATCGGCGCCTCGGCCGCGCTCGCGCTGTCGGGCATCCCGTTCAAGGGTCCCATCGGCGCCGCGCGCGTCGGTTACATCGGCGGCCAGTACAAGCTGAACCCGTCGTCCAAGGAAATGAAGACGTCCGACCTCGACCTCGTCGTCGCCGGCACGGCCGACGCGGTGCTGATGGTCGAATCCGAAGCCAACATGCTGTCGGAAGCCGTGATGCTCGGCGCCGTCGTCTACGGTCACGAGCAGATGCAGGCCGCGATCAACGCGATCCGCGAACTCGCCGCGAAGGCGGGCAAGCCGGCGTGGGACTGGAAGGCGCCGGAGCTCGACGCCGACCTCGCCAAGGCCGTTGCGGCCCACACCGAAGCCGAACTCGAGAAGGCCTACCAGATCACCGAAAAGCAGGCGCGCCACACGCGCGTCGGCGAGATCAAGAAGTCGGTGGTCGAAGCGCTGGCGGGCGGCGAATCGCCGAAGTACGACTCGCGCAAGGTCACCGACGAATTCGGCCGCCTCGAATACAACATCGTGCGCCGCCGCATCATCGCGGGCCACCCGCGCATCGACGGCCGCGACATGAACACCGTGCGCAAGATCACCGTCGAAACCGGCGTGCTGCCCCGCACGCATGGTTCGGCGCTCTTCACGCGCGGCGAGACGCAGGCGCTCGTCACCACGACGCTCGGCACCGGCCGTGACGCGCAGATCATCGACGCGCTCGCGGGCGAACGCAAAGAGCCGTTCATGATGCATTACAACTTCCCGCCGTTCTCGGTGGGCGAGACGGGCATGATGGGTTCGCCGAAGCGCCGCGAAATCGGCCACGGCAACCTGGCGCGCCGCGGCGTTTCCGCCGTGATGCCGGACATGACCACGTTCCCGTACATCATCCGCGTCGTGTCCGAGATCCTCGAGTCGAACGGCTCGAGCTCGATGGCCTCGGTCTGCGGCACCAGCCTGGCGCTGATGGACGCGGGCGTGCCGCTCAAGGCGCCGGTGGCCGGCGTCGCCATGGGCCTCGTGCTCGAAGGCGGCAAGTTCCAGGTCCTCACCGACATCCTCGGTGACGAAGACCACCTCGGCGACATGGACTTCAAGGTGGCCGGTTCCGCCAATGGCGTCACCGCGCTGCAGATGGACATCAAGATCGAAGGCATCACCAGGGAAATCATGCAGGTCGCGCTCGATTCGGCGCACAAGGCCCGCCTGCACATCCTCGGCGAGATGAACAAGGTGCTCTCGACGCATCGCCCGCAGATGTCGGAGTGGGCGCCGACGATCATCACGATGAAGATCGATCCGGAGAAGATCCGCGAAGTCATCGGCAAGGGCGGCGCCGTCATCCGTGCGATCACGGAAGAGACGGGCACCACGATCGACATCGAGAACGACGGCACGGTCAAGATCGCGTCGGTCAGCGGCGCTGCGGGCCGCGAAGCGCAGAAGCGCATCGAGCTGATCACGTCCGAAGTCGAAGTCGGCCAGGTCTACGAAGGCAAGGTCGTCCGCCTGATGGACTTCGGCGCGTTCGTGCAGATCCTGCCGGGCAAGGACGGCCTCGTGCACATCTCGCAGATCAGCGAAGAGCGCGTCGAGCGCGTCAGCGACAAGCTGAAGGAAGGCGACGTCGTGCGCGTCAAGGTGCTCGAAGTCGACCGTCAGGGCCGCGTGCGCCTGTCGATGCGGCACAACGAGTGAGGAAGGGGTTAGGGGCTGGGGGCTAGGGGTTAGTCGGAATTGCACTAGCCGCCAGCACCTGGACCCTTATCACTAGAAGAGGGCCGGCTTTTGCCGGCCTTTTTCGTTGTTGGAGCGGCCAAGCAGGCGCTGATCAGCGCACCCCTGTCGCAGTCGGCAATTTTTTCGATGCTAAGCTCCGTCGGTGCGGCGCGGCGGCCGCTCGCAGCGGGGGAATGCGATGCAG
>JAOUJD010000036.1 GCA_029883565.1 Burkholderiaceae bacterium | reverse complement strand
AGCGTCATACTGATCACGGCACAGCGACTGGCGCGGCGTCTGTGCACATGCAAGCAGACGGCCGATCTGTCGAAGGATGCGCTGCTGGCCGGAGGTTTCAGCGAGGCGGACATCGACGGCAGCTGGGTGCCGTACAAGGCGGTGGGCTGCGAGCGCTGCAAGGGCAGCGGCTACAAGGGCCGGGTCGGCATCTACCAGGTGATGCCAATCACCGAGAGCATGCAGGACATGATTCTCAAGCAAGCCACCGCGCTCGATATCGGGCGCGAGGCGCAGCGAAACGGCGTGCGCGATCTGCGCCAGTCGGGTCTGCTGAAAGTCAGGCAGGGCATGACCTCTCTGGAAGAGGTCCTGGGCTGCACCAACGAATAGAACGGACGGCGGAGCGACGATGGCCACAGGAGCGATTGCCAAACCACGGGTCGAGGTCAAGGAGTCGGTCTTCCACTGGGAAGGACGCGACAAGAACGGACGGGTCGTCAAGGGCGAGATGCGGGCGGGCGGGGAATCCGTCGTCGCGGCCGCGCTGCGGCGGCGCGGCGTCATGGCCACGAAGATCAAGAAGCAGAGCTTCTCGCGCGGCCGCAAGATCACCCAGAAGGACCTGGCGCTCTTCACGCGGCAGTTGTCGACGATGCTGAAGGCAGGCGTTCCGCTGATGCAGTCCTTCGACATCGTCGGGCGCGGCCACGCCAATCCTTCGATGGCGCGCCTGATGAACGACATCCGCATGGATGTCGAGACCGGCACGAGCCTGAACCAGGCCTTCCGCAAGTACCCGCTGTACTTCGACCCGCTGTTCTGCAACCTCGTTGCCGCAGGCGAACAGGCCGGTATCCTGGAAACCCTGCTCGATCGCCTGGCGATGTACCAGGAGAAGACGATCGCGCTGAAGGGCAAGATCAAGAAGGCGCTCTTCTATCCGGTGATGATCATCCTGGTCGCGATCCTGGTGACCGCGGTCATCATGATCTTCGTGATCCCGTCGTTCAAGAGCGTGTTCACGAGCTTCGGTGCGGACCTGCCGGCGCCGACCCTTATGGTCATCGCCATGTCGGACTTCTTCGTCGCCTACTGGTACATCGTGTTCGGCCTGCTGTTCGGCGGCATCTATTTCCTGGTGCAGGCCTGGAAGCGATCTCCGAAGGTGCAGGCGGTCATCGACCGGCTGGTGCTGAAGCTCCCCGTGCTGGGCGAGATGCTGCAGAAGGCTTCGATCGCGCGCTGGAGCCGGACCCTGGCCACGACCTTCGCAGCGGGCGTTCCGCTGGTCGAGGCACTCGATTCGGTCGGTCCGTCGGCTGGCAATGCCGTCTACAAGGAGGCGACCAAGCAGGTGCAGACGGAGGTCAACATCGGCACCAGCCTGGCGCAGGCCATGCAGAACACCGGCGTATTCCCGAACATGGCGATCCAGATGACCCAGATCGGCGAGGAGTCCGGCTCGCTGGACTCGATGCTCTCGAAGGTCGCGGACTACTACGAGCGCGAGGTCGACGAGACGGTCGACGCACTGTCCAGCCTGCTCGAACCGATGATCATGGTCATCCTCGGCGTGATCATCGGCGGTATCGTGATCGCGATCTACATGCCGATCTTCAAGCTCGGCCAGGTGGTCTAGAGAACCCGGGGAGGTGCCGGCGTCGCCGCACGACGCCGGCCGCTTACAACTTGACGGATCCAGCGCTCGTCCTTGCCGCCGCCGCCTTCGGGCTTGCGATCGGCTCCTTCCTGAACGTCGTCATCCATCGCCTGCCACGGATGATGGAGAACGAGTGGAAGGCGCAGTGCGCCGAGCTGGCGGGCGAGGCGGCCGTGGTGCCCGGCCCGCGCTACAACCTGGTGGTGCCCCGTTCGCACTGCCCGCACTGCAACTCGCCCCTGCGCGTGCGCGACAACATCCCCGTCGTTTCATGGCTGCTGCTCAGGGGCAAGTGCGCGCACTGCGGCAGCCGGATTTCGGCCCGCTACCCGATCGTCGAGCTGCTGACAGCTGCGCTGTCGGCCGTGGTCGCGTTCCGCTTCGGCTTCACGCCTGCCACGCTGCTGGCACTGGTGTTCACCTGGACCCTGGTGGCGCTGACATTCATCGACGCCGACACCACGCTGTTGCCGGACGACCTGACCCTGCCCCTGCTCTGGCTTGGCCTCGGCGCCAACGTCGTCGGAACCTTCGTTCCGCTGAAGGATGCCGTGATCGGCGCGATCGTCGGCTACCTCGCGCTGTGGTCCATCTACTGGCTGTTCAAGCTCGCCACCGGCAAGGAAGGGATGGGGTACGGCGACTTCAAGCTGCTCGCCGCGCTCGGCGCCTGGGTGGGCTGGAAGGCGCTGCTGCCGGTCGTGCTGCTGTCCTCGCTAGTGGGGGCTCTGGTCGGCATCGTGCTGATCATCCTGGCACGGCGCGGCCGCGAGATCCCGATCCCCTTCGGTCCCTACCTGGCGACCGCGGGATTCATCGTCCTGGTCGCGGGCGACGCCTTCACTCACTGGTTCGTCCCGCTTTGAAGCGCGCCTACTTCAGCGTCGGCCTTACCGGCGGCGTCGGAAGCGGGAAAAGCACGATCGCCGGAATGCTGCTGCGCCATGGCGCGGCCGTGATCGACGCCGACGCAATCGCTCATGAGCTGACGCGGCCCGGCGGGGCCGCGATCGATGCCCTGCGCGTCGCCTTCGGGGTCGAATCGATCACGGCCGAAGGCGCGCTCGACCGGGCATGGATGCGGGCGCGCGCCTTCGCCGATCCCGCCACCAGGCGCGCGCTCGAGCACCTGCTGCACCCCCTGATACGCGAATCGGCAGACCGACGAGCCGCCGAGCAATCCAGCGCCGGGAGTCCGTACGTGGTGTTCATGATTCCGCTGCTCGTGGAATCCGGCAGCGGGCGCGACCGCTTCGACCGCGTCCTCGTCATCGACTGCACCGAGGCGACCCAGATCGCCCGGGTCTGTGCGCGTCCCGGCATCGAGGAACGCACGGCACGCGCGATCCTCGCGGCGCAAGCCAGCCGCAGCGAACGACTCGCCGCGGCGGACGATGTGCTCTTCAACGAAGCACCGCTGCCAGAGATCGCCGTGCGCGTCGAACGCCTGCACGAGAGGTACCTCGAGCTCGCCTCGGCGTCGGCGCGCGCGGGCGTGTGATATCGTCGCCCCACTCTCCAGCACCCTTCTCACATGGCCACCGAAGGTCAGGTCCTGTACGAGTATCCGTTCAGCGAACGCATCCGGACCCTGCTGCGCCTAGAGGACCTGTTCGACAAGCTGTTGTTCTTCTGCGAGCAGCAGCATTCGTACTGTCACCATACGGCACTGCTGACGCTGTTCGAGATCCTCGAAGTCACCTCGCGCGCAGACCTCAAGTCGGATCTGCTGCAGGAACTCGAGCGTCACCGGCAGACCCTGCTTGCCCTGCGCAACAACCCCCAGGTGTCCGAGGCGGCGCTTTCCAACGTCCTCGGCGAGATCGAGCAGTCGCAGCAGAGCCTTAACAGCACTACCGGGAAGGCGGGGCAGCACGTCCGGGACAACGAGTGGCTGATGAGCATCCGCAGCCGCGCGATCATCCCCGGCGGCACCTGCGAGTTCGATCTGCCCTCGTATCACGCGTGGCTGACGCGCGACACGGAGAGCCGGGCGCGCGACCTGCAATCCTGGGTGCAGCCGATGATGCAATTCCACTCGGCGCTCGCGATCGTGCTAAAGCTGCTGCGGGAAACCGCGCATCGCAGCAAGCAGGTCGCCGCCCAGGGTGCTTTCCAGCAGATGCTGCAGGGCAGGACCTACGCACTGTTGCAGGTGCGGGTGGACGGAGAGCTGAACGCCATCCCCGAAATCAGTGCGAACAAGTACATGCTGTGGATCCGGTTCACGATGCAGGACCGCGACCTCAAGCCGCGCACGGTCGATCGCGACATTCCGTTCGAACTCGCACTCTGCGCGTTCTAGCGCCGCTGCGCAGGCCATGTCGCCCATCGTGAAGTGCCCGACCTGCGGCAAGCGGGTCGAGTGGAGCGAAGCCTCGAAGTACCGGCCCTTCTGCTCCGAGCGCTGCAAGACGATCGATCTCGGCGCCTGGGCGTCCGACCGCTATGTCGTCCCCGCGGACCCGGCTGCGGAAGCGGACGAATCGCCTTCCACCGAAACGACGCCGTCGAAGCACTGATCGGGTTGCCACGCCGCGGACAGCAGTGCCACGCCGTGGGCGCCCACCGCCCTCGCTCGCGCGAGGGCGGCGAAGTCCAGTCCGCCGATGGCAAACAGCGGGACGGCGGTCTGCCGGGCGAGCCGCTCGAACCGCGACCAGCCCAGGGGCGTCTGGCCCGGATGGGTTGGAGTCGACTGAACCGGCCCCAGCACAGCATAGTCGAGCGCCAGCGCGCCGGCTCGCGCCAGCTCGTCGGCGTCGTGCACGGACGCTCCAACCCACGGCAACGCGGGCCGATCGACCGCCTCCAGCAACGCGCGGGACGTCAGGTGAACGCCGTCGGCGCGATCCCACAGCGCGCGCGGATGCCGGCTGTTGACCAGCAGGCGCGCCCCGGCATTGCGCGTCATCGCACGCAGCTCCGCCAGCAGCCGCGCGACCTGCTCGTCGGGCAGTTCCGGTTCACGCAGCTGCACGAGCCTCAGGCCGTGCGCGAGCGCGGCCTCGAGCCGGCCAAGAAAGACCTGCGGGCCGAGCCGATGCGCCGCGCTGATCGCAAGAATCGATGGCAGTTCGAGGCCGCGCAGCACCGGGATGGTGGCTGGCAGCAGCGGCGCGGGGAGCCCGTCCAGCGGGAAGAAGCCGAAGCTCTGCTGTTCGCGCGCGTGCGGCTCGCCCGTCCATTCGAATACCCTGCAGAAGTGCAGCCGGACAAGAGCGTGCGGATAGTCGAAGACCCGCACCAGCCACGGGCACACGGGGCCGATGTCCACGCCGAGCTCCTCGTGCAACTCGCGCCGAAGGGCATGCTCGACGGATTCGCCCGGCTCGAGCTTGCCGCCCGGGAACTCCCAGTAGCCGGCATAGGGCTTGCCTGCGGGTCGGCTCCCGAGGAGCAGGCGCCCGTCGGGCCTGACCAGGATGCCGACCGCCACGTCGACGGGCGTACGCGACGCCGTCATCCCCTTCCGGTTCGCGACGCCGACAGGCGCAGACCGGCCCAGTGCCGCGCGAATTGCAGCGCGATGCGCCCGGAACGCGAGCCGCGCTGCAGCGCGAACTGAAGCGCCTCGGGTTGCGCGGCGGCAATCGCCGCGGCGTCGAGGCCGAAGCGCGCCAGCCAATGGCCGACGATGTCGAGGTAGTCGTCCTGCCGGAACGGATAGAACGAGAGCCATAGCCCGAAGCGCTCGGACAGCGACACGCGCTCCTCGACCGCCTCGGTCGGATGCACCTCGCCGTCGTCGTCGTAGTGCGCGCCGAGGTTGTCGCGCATGAACTCAGGCATCAGGTGGCGCCGGTTCGAGGACGCGTAGATCAGCACGTTGTCAGCCGCGCCGGCGATCGATCCGTCGAGCGCGGCCTTCAGTTCCTTGTAGCCGACTTCGTTCGCGTCGAAGGAAAGGTCGTCGCAGAACACGATGAAACGCTCGGGACGCGCCGCAATCCGGTCGACGATGTCGGCCAGGTCGACCAGGTCCCGCTTGTCGACTTCGATCAGGCGCAGGCCGCGTGGCGCGAAAGCGTGGAGGCAGGCCCGGATCAGGGAAGACTTGCCCGTTCCGCGTGCCCCGGTCAGCAGCGCGTTGTTCGCCGGCAGTCCGCTGACGAACTGCTCCGTATTGAGGCGGAGCGCTTCCTTCTGTGCATCGACGTGCTTCAGATCCGCAAAGGGTATCAGCGCGGGATGTGCCACCGGATGCAGCTCGCCGCGCTCGAGCCCCAGGTATCGGCGCTTGCGCCAGCGGAACGCCACGAACCCGGCGAAGTCGGGCGCGATCTCCGGCGGCAGCAGCGACTCGATGCGCTCGAGCGCAGCTGCCAGCCTGGCCAGGGCGTCCTGGGCGTCCTGCGTGCTCATGACCGGTAGTCCGCGTTGATCGACACGTAGTCGTGCGACAGGTCGGTCGTCCACACCGACGTCGCCTCGGGGCCTCGCCCGAGCTGCAGGCGAATCACGATCTCGCTCGCCTTCATCACCCGCTGGCCGTCCTCCTCACGGTACCCGGGGTGGCGTCCCCCGTCCCGCACAACCCAGACATCGTCGAGGTACATCTGCACGCGCGCCGGGTCGAGATCATCGACGCCAGCGTAGCCGACAGCCGCCAGGATGCGGCCGAGGTTCGGATCCGAGGCGAAGAACGCCGTCTTGACCAGCGGCGAGTGGGCGACGGAATAGGCGATGCGCGCGGCCTCGGCTTCCGTGCGCGCCTGCTCCACGCGCACCTCGATGAACTTGGTCGCGCCCTCGCCGTCGCGCACGATGGCGTGCGCGAGTTCCCGGGCTACCGCCTCGATGGCCACGGCAACGATCGCGTACGACGGATCGCCGACGGATTCAATACGCGCCGCTCCGCTGCCGCCCGTCGCGATCACGATGAACGAGTCGTTGGTCGACGTGTCGCCGTCGATCGTGATGCGGTTGAACGAGCGATCCGCGGCAGTGCGGGTCAGGTGGGGCAGCAGGCCCGGAGCAATGGCGGCGTCGGTGGCCACGAAGGCAAGCATGGTCGCCATGTTGGGCCGGATCATTCCCGCTCCCTTCGCGATCCCGGTCACCGTCACCGTTCTGCCGCCTACCTCGACGCGCCGCGACGCCGCCTTCGGCAGCGTGTCGGTGGTCATGATGGCTTGGGCGGCTTCGAGCCAGTGTCCAGGCCGCAGTCGGTCGATCGCGAGCGGCAGTCCGGCAACCAGGCGGTCGACGGGCAGCGGCTCCATGATGACCCCGGTCGAGAACGGCAACACCTGCCCCGACTTGCAGCCCAGCAGGGTCGCGAGCCGGTCGCAGGTCGCGCGGGCGGCAGCCAGGCCCTCTGCGCCGGTGCCGGCATTTGCATTGCCCGTGTTGACCACCAGCGCCCGGATGCCGTCGCCCCCGGCCAGGTGCTCGCGACACACGAGTACCGGCGCGGCGCAGAATCGGTTGCGGGTGAATACTCCGGCCACCGTCGAGCCGTCGGCGACGCGGATGACGAGCAGGTCCTTGCGGTCGGCCTTGCGGATGCCCGCTTCGGCCCACCCGAGTTCGATCCCCGCGACGGGAAACAGGCGCTCCCGATCCGGCGGCGTCAGATTGACGGGCATTGCGTTGGCTGATGAGGTAAAACGCGAACGTTACCGCAAGCGGAACGAACGCCGCACCGGGAGAGGACCAGGGGCGCGTCCGTGCGCGACAGCGCCCCCTGGCTCGGCAAGTCAGCCCGGTCGGAAACGAGCGCCCCGGGGAGCTAGACGATCTTCCCGTGGCACTGCTTGTACTTCTTGCCTGATCCGCAGGGACACGGGTCGTTGCGGCCGATCTTGTCGCCGAACCGCTTGAACGGCTGCTGCTTCGACTGTTCGTCCTCCGCCAGGACCATCGCTTCCGCCTCGCCGGGCTCCGCGGCCGCCGCGGCGCTGAAATCGGCGTGCTGCGCTCGCGCGAGCTCGGCGCGCCGCTCGCTTTCCGCCTCGATCTGCTCCTCGGCCTGCCGGATCTCCTCCTGCGTCTGGATCCGCACGTTCATCAGGATCTTGACGACATCGACACGCACGCGGTCGAGCAGCGCGCCGAACAGTTCAAAGGCCTCGCGCTTGTATTCCTGCTTGGGCTGCTTCTGCGCATAGCCCCGCAGATGGATGCCCTGGCGCAGCGCGTCCAGCGCCGTCAGGTGCTCGCGCCAGGACTGGTCGAGCGTCTGCAGCATGATCGATCGCTCGAAGCTGGCGAACGGCTCGCGCCCGACGATCGATACCTTCGCTTCGTAGGCGTCGTCCGCGGCCTTCAGCACGATCGCCAGCAGATCCTCGTCGGACATCGTGTCGGCCTGGTCGAGCGTGGCCTTCAGCGCCACCTGCAGCTGCCAGTCGTCGGCGAGCGCCTTCTCCAGTCCGCCCAGGTCCCACTGCTCCTCGACGGAGTCCGCCGGCACGAAGCTGCGGAACATGTCGGTGAAGAACCCGTGGCGGAGGTTGGTGATCATCTCCGCCGTATCGTCCGTCTCGAGGATCTCGTTGCGCAGCCGGTAGATCTCGCGTCGCTGGTCGTTGGCGACGTCGTCGTATTCGAGCAGCTGCTTGCGGATGTCGAAGTTGCGCGCCTCCACCTTGCGCTGCGCGCTCTCGATCGAGCGCGTGACCATGCCGGCCTCGATCGCCTCGCCCTCCGGCAGCTTGAGGCGGTCCATGATCGCCTTCATGCGGTCGCCGGCAAAGATGCGCAGCAGCGGGTCTTCCATCGAGAGGTAGAAGCGGGATGCGCCGGGGTCGCCCTGGCGACCGGAACGGCCGCGCAGCTGGTTGTCGATCCGCCGCGACTCGTGGCGCTCCGAGCCGATGATCTTCAGTCCGCCGGCTCCCACCACGTGGTCGTGCAGGGATTGCCACTCCTCGCGCAGCTTGGCGATGCGCGCGGGCTTGTCCTCTTCCGGCACGCTCGCGTCCGCCTCCAGCAGTTGCACCTGCTTCTCGACGTTGCCGCCCAGCACGATGTCCGTTCCGCGGCCTGCCATGTTGGTCGCGATGGTGATCATCTTCGGCCGCCCCGCCTGCGCAACGATCTCCGCTTCCTTCGCGTGCTGCTTGGCGTTGAGGACCTGGTGGGGAAGGTTTTCCTTCTTCAGGAGCCCGGACAGCAACTCGGACGTCTCGATGGACGTCGTGCCCACCAGCACTGGCTGGCCGCGCGCATAGCAGTCCCGGATGTCCTCGAGGATCGCGTTGTACTTCTCCTTCAGGGTCCGGTACACCTTGTCCTGCGCATCGATCCGGACCATCGGCCGGTGCGTGGGGATCACGACCGTCTCGAGACGGTAGATCTCCTGGAACTCGTAGGCTTCCGTGTCCGCCGTTCCCGTCATGCCGGCCAGCTTGCCGTACATGCGGAAGTAGTTCTGGAAGGTGATCGACGCGTAGGTCTGGTTCTCCGACTGGACCTTGACGCCTTCCTTCGCTTCCACGGCCTGGTGCAGTCCTTCGGACCAGCGGCGGCCCACCATCAGGCGGCCGGTGAACTCGTCGACGATGATCACCTCGCCGTTCTGGACCACGTACTGCTGGTCGCGGTGGAACAGCGTGTGGGCGCGCAGCGCGGCGTTCAGGTGGTGCATCAGGATGATGTTGCCCGGGGCGTAGAGGCTCTCTCCCTCCGCCAGCAGGCCCATGCGCGTCAGGATGCCCTCGAGCTTCTCGTGGCCCGCCTCCGAGACATGCACCTGGTGCCCCTTCTCGTCGACCCAGTAGTCGCCCTCGGTCTTCTCGTCCTTCTGCCGCGTCAGCAGCTTCGGGACCTCGTTGATGCGCGTGTACGTCTCCGTGTGGTCCTCGGCCGGGCCGGAGATGATCAGCGGAGTGCGCGCCTCGTCGATCAGGATCGAGTCGACCTCGTCGACGATCGCGTAGGCCAGCCCGCGCTGCCGCCGGTCCGCCACCGCGTACTCCATGTTGTCGCGCAGGTAGTCGAAGCCGAATTCGTTGTTCGTGCCGTAGGTGATGTCGGCGGCGTAGGCGGCGCGCTTGTCCTCGGTGGACTGTTGCGACAGGATCACGCCGACCGACATGCCGAGGAACGTGTAGACCCGCCCCATCCAGTCGGCGTCGCGGCTGGCCAGGTAGTCGTTCACCGTCACGATGTGCACGCCCTTGCCGGTGAGCGCATTGAGGTAGGCAGGCAGGGTGGCGACGAGCGTCTTGCCCTCGCCGGTCCGCATCTCCGCGATCTTGCCGTCATGCAGCACCATGCCGCCGATCAGCTGCACGTCGAAGTGCCGCATGCCGAGCGATCGCTTGGCCGCTTCGCGCACCACTGCAAACGCCTCGGGCAGCAGCTGGTCGACGGTTTCACCGTTCGCGTGCCGTTGCCGGAACTCGTCTGTCTTGGCGCGCAGCGCTTCGTCCGTCAGCGCGGCCGTCTGCGGCTCCAGCGCATTGACGCGCTCGACGTGGCGTTGGTACTGCTTGAGCAGGCGGTCGTTGCGACTGCCGAAAATCTTTGTGAGCAGGCCGGAAATCATCAGGAGTCGAGGCGGGTCCCCGCAGGGACCGGCAGAAGTGGGTGCGCGTCGCGCGGCCGAAAGGCGACCGGCGTCTGACGCAAAGCGAAAATTATGTCACAGGGGGTCGACCGGCCCGGCCGACCCGCCAGGGACCAAAGCCGTCAGTTGCGGGCTTTTGCCTGGCCTGCAAGGGCCTTCGGATCGGCCTGGGCCGAGCCGGCGGCCACCTGCTTGAGCAGTCCGTTCGGCGCGGACAGGAACTTCGACGGATTCTGCGCGACGCCCTTCGAGTGGACCTCGAAGTGCAGGTGCGGGCCGGTGGACCGGCCCGTCGTCCCGACCTCGGCGATCTTCTGGCCCCGCTTCACGAGGTCGCCCGGCCGAACGACCAGCCGCGACGCATGCGCGTAGCGGGTCATCAGCGAATTTCCATGATCGATCTCGACCACGTTGCCCCACACCGGGTGGCGCTCGGCGACCGTGACGACTCCGCCTGCCGCGGCATGGATCGGCGTGCCCGGCGACGCAGCGAAGTCGATGCCTTCGTGCCGCGCCATTTCGCCCGTGAACGGATCGTTGCGCCAGCCGAACCCGGAACCGATGAAGCCGTCGGAAACGGGCTTGCTGTTGGGCAGCAGGGCTTGCCGCACCTGCTGCGACTGCACCTCGCCCTCGATCACGGCCATGTAGTCCGCGCGCTGCTCGACGCTCTTCGTGAACCGTTGCAGTTCGACGTCGAGATCCTGCAACGTCATCGAGTCGGAGCCGGGCAGCGGACCGCCGCGGCCCGGCAGTTCCTGGAAGCGGAACTCCTCCGGCCGGATTCCGGTAGCCCGCGAAACCCGCTCGCCGAGCGCATCGAGCCGCAGCAGCTGCGCCTGGACTTCGCCCAGCTTGCGGGCGAGCGCCGTGACGCTGTCGCGCACGCGCTGGTCCTGGCGCTCCATCTGGTCACGCGTCACGAAGGAGATAACATCCGACACGATCGGGATCGGGAACGAGCTGGCAGCGCGTACCGTCAGGAAGGAAAACATGCCCGACATCATGAGCACGACCAGCACGGCGGCCGCAAACACAAACACGGCGTGGCGGCGCGTCAGCGTGAGGGTTCGCGCCCGCGCCAGCCTCTTGTCTACGACGATGATCTGCACTCCACCCTCCAACCCGTGTTTGCCGCCGCGCCGAACAGGCACAGTGGTCCACCGTGTCTAACCCTGCCAAGCCCCTTGCCGAGGTACTGCGCGCTACGCCTGAAACAGCTCAACTGCTCGAGCGCTGGGAGGCAACCCAGCGCGCTGCGCGCTGCATCGGCCCGGTCTGTTCTTCGATGGCGTCGGGGTTTGATCCCCTGCTTCCGGGACGCTGCGAACTGCGCGATGGCGTGCTGCGGCTCACCGCCTCCTCCACCGCCCAGTCTGCCAAGTTGCGGCAATCAGTTCCGCGACTCTTGACAACCTTGGGCAGTGCAGGGTTTCAAGTCTATGAGATACACGTCCGGGTCGAACCCGGGATGACGGGCTACCCGGAACAGGGGAGCGCGGCACCCTCAAGTATTGACGCCGGTTGGCTGCAGCCTTCGGGAGCGGCCGCAGACACGATCCGGAAGTTTGCGCTCACTATCAAAGAATCGCCCTTGAAGAAAGCGGCGGAGCGGCTGGCAGCGACCCTGCGCAAGCGCGCCAGGGGCTAGGCGGGAACGAGCTGCGGACGAACACCCGACGGAGCGAGCGCCTCGTCCTCGAAGGTCACGATCTCGTAGGCCGTTGCATCCGCGGTGAGCGCCCGCAGCAGCCGGTTGTTCAAGGCGTGGCCGGACTTGTGCGCCGTGTACGAGGCGATCAGGGGTCGCCCGAGCACCGACAAGTCGCCAATTGCGTCCAGGATCTTGTGCTTGGCGAACTCGTCGCCGGCGCGCAAGCCGTCGGTGTTCAGCACGCGGTATTCGTCCATCACGATCGCGTTCTCGAAGTTGCCGCCCATCGCCAGCCCGGCCGCGCGCAGCGCCTCGACCTCGTTGACGAAACCGAAGGTGCGCGCGCGAGCAACATCCTTGACGTACGACTCCCGCGCGAAGTCGACTTCGACCACCTGCTCCGTCGCGTCGATCGCGGGGTGCTTGAACTCGATCGAGAACTTCAGCCGGAAGCCGGAATACGGCTCCAGTCGCGCCCACTTGTCGCCATCGACGATTTCGACCGGCTTCAGCACGCGCACGAACTTCTTGGGGGCGTTCATCTCGACGATGCCTGCCGCCTGGATCAGGAACACGAAGCTCGCCGCGCTGCCGTCCATGATCGGAATCTCCGGTGCGTCGACATCCACGTAGCAGTTGTCGATACCCAGGCCCGAGATCGCGCTCATCAGGTGTTCGATGGTGGCGACCACCTGTCCCTCGCTCCCGATCGTCGTCGCCATGCGCGTGTCGACCACCCGCTCGGGGCTCAGTGGAATGTCGACCGGCGGGTCGAGGTCGATCCGCCGGAACACGACGCCCGTGTCCGCGGCAGCCGGACGCAGCAGCAGCGCAACCTTCGTGCCGCTGTGCAGCCCGATGCCGACAGTCCGTACCACCTGCTTGAGCGTGCGCTGTTTAAGCATGGCCACATTTTACCTTTCGATTGTGCGCCGCAGCGAGCGCAGCGCCGGGTACTCGGCCAGAATCCATGTGCACTGCAAGGGAAATAGCGTGTCCGAACCGAAGCCTCCTGAAAACACCACACCCGTCGCCCGTTCCCCGTTCCCGGCAATCAGAATCGTCCCGCTCGGGGCGCCGTTCAAGTGGCTCGCACTCGGCTGGCAGGACCTGCGGGCCGCTCCCACGGTGAGCATGTTCTACGGCATCACATTCGCGCTGATGGGGTGGCTGATATACGCGGTGTTCGAGCACATGGTCGAACTCACATCCGCGCTGACCGCCGGTTTCCTGCTGCTCGGCCCGTTCCTCGCGACCGGGCTGTACGACATCAGCCGACGCCGGCAGAACGGCGAAGAGGTCGCCGTTCCGGACACGCTGACCGCGTGGCGCTCGAATCTCGGCGCTTTCAGCCTCTTCGCACTGGTCCTGACCGTCATCCTTCTCGTGTGGGCGCGGGCCTCGCTCGTTACCTTCGCGCTGTTCTTCTCCAGCGGCATGCCCACGCTGAAGAACTTCTTCGGTCAGGTCATCAGCGCCGAGCACGTCGATTTCCTCGTCACCTACTTCGCGGTCGGTGGAGTGTTCGCGACCATCGTCTTCGCCGTCAGCGTCGTGTCGGTGCCGATGATGCTCGACCGCGGTACCGACACGGTCGTCGCCGCGTTGACCAGCGTGCGGGCAATCTTCACCAATCCCCTGCCGCTGCTGCTGTGGGCCATCCTCATCGTCCTCATCGTCGGACTCGGCTTCGCCACTCTGTTCATCGGCCTCGTCGTGGCCGTCCCGTGGATCGGCCACGCGACCTGGCACGCCTACCAGGACCTCGTCGAGGCTGCGAGCGACTGCTGAAACAGTCGCAGGCTCGCGCGCGAATTCCGCGGACGTCGGTATCCGCGCGCCGGGCGACGCCCCGTCAGTCCGCCTGCTTCCGCAGGAATGCGGGAATGTCGTAGCGGTCGGAGCCCGAATCCTCCATCGCCGCGACGCGCGCCTGTGCCGACTCGCGGTTGTGACGCCACACCGCAGGCTTGTCGAGGTCGCTGTAGTCCGAACCGGCGCCAGCAGCCGACATCGCAGCCACCACGCCGACCGGGACGTTGTCGGTGCCGGTGCGCACGACCGTGAACGGGGTCGAGACCTTCTTCGACGACGCGCGGCCCAGTCCCGTCGCCACTACCGTCACGCGCAGCGCGTCTCCCATCTCCTCGTCGCGCACCGTTCCGAAGATCACGGTCGAATCCTCGGCCGCGAATGCGCGGATCGTGTTCATCACCTCGCGCGTCTCCTTCATCTTCAGCGAGTTCGACGCGGTGATGTTGACCAGCACGCCGCGCGCCCCCGACAGGTCCACGCCCTCGAGCAACGGGCTGGCGACCGCCTGTTCGGCCGCGATGCGCGCGCGATCGATCCCGGACGCGGTCGCCGTACCCATCATCGCCTTGCCGTGCTCGCTCATCACCGTCTTCACGTCCTCGAAGTCGACGTTGACGAGTCCCGGCACGTTGATGATCTCGGCAATGCCGGCGCAGGCGTTGTGCAGCACGTCGTCGGCCGCGCGGAAGCATTCGGCCATCTCGGCGTCCTCGCCCATTACCTCCTCGAGCTTGTTGTTCAGGATGACGATCAGCGAGTGAACGTTGTCCTCGAGGTCCGACAGCCCGGCCTCCGCCAGCTTCATGCGCTTCGGCCCCTCGAACTCGAAGGGTTTCGACACGACGGCCACCGTGAGGATGCCGAGTTCCTTCGCCACTTCGGCGAACACCGGCGCCGCCCCCGTGCCGGTGCCGCCACCCATGCCGGCGGTGATGAACACCATGTGCGCGCCGCGCAACGCGTCCGCGATCCGGTCGCGTGCCTCCTCCGCCGCAGCGCGGCCCGCCTCGGGCCTGCTGCCCGCGCCGAGCCCGGACTTGCCGAGTTGCAGGATGTTCTGCGACGACGAACGGGCAAGCGCCTGATGGTCGGTGTTGGCGCAGACGAATTCCACTCCCTGCACTCCGCGGCGGATCATGTGCTCCACCGCATTGCCGCCGGCGCCGCCCACGCCCACGACCTTGATGATCGTTCCGTTGGTTTCCGTTTCCAGTATCTCGAAGCTCATGTTGTCCTCCTGATTGCGTTACTGCATCGATTCGGAACGCTCACTGACAAAAGCGCAGCCCTACGCGCTTGCCACTGAGTGCTCCCCCCGGCGCGGTACCAGTCCGCGAACCGCACCTACTAAAAATTTCCGACGATCCATTCCTTCATCCGCTTGAACGTGTGTTTGAACGATCCGGTCTGCTGTGCAATCTTGCGGCCCCGCAGTCGCTGCGAATGGGCTTCCACCAGCAGGCCGATCGCGGTCGCGAACCGCGGGTTGCGCACCACGTCGGCCAGCGAGCCGTCGTAGCTCGGCCAGCCGATGCGGGCCGGCTTCAGGAACACGTCTTCCGCGAGTTCCGTCATCCCGGGCAGCAGGCTGGTGCCGCCGGTGAGCACGATCCCCGACGACAGCAGTTCCTCGTAGCCGGACTCCCGGATCACCTGCTGCGTCAGCGTGAAGAGCTCCTCCACCCGCGGCTCGATCACGGCCGCCAGCGACTGCCGCGACAACAGCCTCGGACCGCGCTCGCCCAGCCCCGGGATCTCGATCTTCTCGTTCGGATCGGCAAGGACTTCCTTGGCGACGCCCCAGCGCAGCTTGATCTCCTCGGCGTCCGGGATCGGCGTGCGCAGCGCCATCGCGATGTCGTTCGTGATCTGGTCGCCGGCGATCGGGATGATGGCGGTGTGGCGGATCGCGCCGCCCGTGAAGATGGCGATGTCGGTCGTGCCGCCGCCGATGTCGACCAGCGCGACGCCGAGTTCCTTCTCGTCGGAAGACAGCACCGACAGCGACGAAGCGAGCGGCTGGAGGATCAGGTCCTGCACCTCGAGTCCGCAGCGGCGCACGCACTTGATGATGTTCTGGGCGGCGCTTACCGCGCCGGTGACGATGTGCACGCGCACCTCGAGGCGCACTCCGCTCATGCCGATCGGCTCGCGGATGTCCTCCTGGCCGTCGACGATGAATTCCTGCGTGAGCACGTGCAGCACCTGCTGGTCGGTCGGGATGTTCACGGCCTTGGCCGTCTCGATCACCCGCGCCACGTCCGCTCCCGCGACTTCGCGATCCTTGATCGCCACCATGCCGCTCGAGTTGAAGCTCTTGATGTGGCTGCCGGCGATGCCGGTGAAGACGTCCTTGATCTGGCACGCAGCCATCAGCTCGGCTTCCTCGAGCGCGCGGCGGATCGACTGCACGGTGGACTCGATATTGACCACCACGCCCTTGCGCAACCCCTGCGAGTCGGCCTGGCCAAGACCGATCACCTGGAAGCGGCCGTCGGGCAGCGCCTCCGCCACCGCCACCACCACCTTCGAAGTGCCGATGTCGAGGCCGACGATCAGGTCTTTGGTTTCGTTTCTCATGTCGTTGTTATCTGGATTTCGCAGGAGGCGAGGCAGCCAGGCCGTTGGGATAACGCGCGTCGATGCTCTGCGGCGTGCCGCCGACGCGCGCGGCCACCATCGGGTAGGCCGCGACGATCTGGGCCATTCGATAGTTCAGCGCCATCGCGTCGGTCTCGCGCCCGAGTTCAAGGCGGGTCGGGGCGCCATCGGCGGCCTCGACCTGCAATGACCACGAACGCCGCGCTGACACGTCGACGGCGGCGATGCTCATGCCGAGCGGCGCCAGCTGCGCGGCGAACTCGTAGTACCGACGCGCCGCGTCGCGGGCCGCCGACACCGGCCCCTGGAACGCCGGCAGCGGCCCATGCACCTCCGCCTCGGCAGGATTGGCGACGAACAGTTCTCCCTGGTCCGACAGAAGTCGCCCGTCGTCCCACACGCCGAGAGCGCGATGCTCCACGAGGGTCACCAGCAGCCGGTTCGGCCACACGCGCCGGACGGAGGCGCGCGCGACCCATGGCACGCCTTCGAGCAGCCGCCGGGTGTCATCGAGGCGCATCGTCAGGTAGTTGCCCTTCAGGCGGCCCGCCACGGCGGCGCGCACCGACGCCGACGTGACGTGCTGCAGCTCGCCACGAACCTCGATGGCCCGCAGCGAGAAGTAGGGCCGCTGTGCCAGCCAGACCAGCGCGCCGCCCGCCACCACCAGC
>JAOUJD010000247.1 GCA_029883565.1 Burkholderiaceae bacterium | reverse complement strand
GATGGACTACCTTGCGCTGCTGCGCGTCCAGGAGGGTCCGCTGCCCGAGGAACTCGATGCCATCGCCGTGACCGACCTGGACGGACGCTACCTCGGCCGGCTGGCGCTGGTCGACGTCGTGTCGCTCCGCGCCGAACTGAAGGTCGAGGACGCGATGGACGCGAAGTTTGCGCCCATCGACGCACAGACGCCCGCCGCGCGCGTCGCGCGGCGCTTCGAGGACGAGAACCTGGTGTCGGCGCCCGTGGTCGACGCTGAGTTCCGCCTGCTGGGCCGCATCAAGGTGGACGACGTGCTCGACTACCTGCGTGCGAAGGCCGAGCACGCAGTGTTGGCACCGATCGGCCTGAACGAGGATGTCGACACCTTCGCCCCCGCCCTGCACAGCTCGCGGAAGCGCGCAGCGTGGCTCGGGGTCAATCTCGTGTTCGCGCTGGTCGCGTCGGCCGTCATCGGACTGTTCGATGGCACGATCCAGAGGCTGGTCGCGCTCGCCGTACTGATGCCGGTCGTTTCCAGCATGGGAGGCGTTGCCGGCACCCAGAGCCTCATGCTGGTGATCCGCGGCCTTGCGCTCGAGCAGGTGGACGAATCCAATCGCTGGCGCCTGTTGCGGCGTGAGCTGGCGGTCGCCGGTTTCAACGGCGCTTTGTGGGCGCTCGTGGTCGGGACCCTGGCGGGACTGTGGTTCGACAATTGGGGGCTGAGTCTGGTCGCCGGCGCGGCAATCCTGCTGAATATAGTGGCCGGCGTCGCGGCCGGTGCGCTGATACCGCTCGCGCTTGAACGACTGGGCACGGATGCCGCGATCGCCGGCGAGGTACTGCTGGTCGCGTTCACCGACACGTTCGGCTTCCTTGCGTTCCTCGGCCTGGCCACGCTTTACCTTCGCTGAAACGCTCGCGCCCATCCTGGCATTCAGCGAACCCGACCACGGCAGACCGGCGCGCGCCTGCCGGTGACTTCGCCCCGAGCGCCCCGACGACCCTCTTGATCAGCCCGTTCGTGCGCCGGCGAGGCGTCACCCGCGGCCCGCTGGCCTGCTTCGCCCTCAGCCGCAGTGCCCCGGGCCGTCAGGCCTCGAGATCCACTTCTCCGACGCTGTGCACCAGGACGACGGTGTCGAGGTGTTCCATCACGCGGAAGTAGTTGTCCGAAAAGACCTTCCCACTGCCTGCCTGCGGCGGATCGAATCCCATGAAAACGACTGCCGCCTTGCGCGACCGCCTGCGGATTTCACCGACGATGTCGTCGGAGACGACGACTTCCACGTCGGCATCGATGCGCGCGCGCTGCAGCAGCCGCGTCAGGTGCTTGGCGACACCGGGGCTCGCGGATTTTTCGGCGACGACGTTCAGGACCCGGATCCGGCGGCCCTGAAACTCCCGGTTCTGCACGAGCAGGTGTGCGAGCAGCAGCATCAGCGGCCCGTTCTCGCGCGAATGCCACCACACGTCGATCGTGCCCGGCGGAGCGACCCAACGTTCGCGGAGTTCGTCACATTTGACGATGACGATATTGCGACGGAAATCGCGCAGGAGTCGCAGGATGCGGCCGATTTCCTCGACGCGAGCCTCGTCCTCGCTCCAGCCAAGCATCACCGTGTTGGGGCGCAATCCTCCGATCCCGTAACACTGGAGCAGCGATTTCACGCCCTCGATCAGGTCCTTGTCGATGACGACTGCCGGAAACGCATCCAGGTCCTCGTCCTGGATGAATTGCCGCAGCCGGCGCTGATGGCGCTCGTGCAGTTGTATGCGATCTTCGAGCTCGCCGGACGCGACCTGCGCGAACGTCAGCAGTCCCCGTCCCGCCGCCAGCCAGTAGCCGTACTCGGCAAGGTGATAGCGATTCCACACGCCGCCGCTCAGGGCCAGGATCATCGGCCGCCAGTTCTTCGGGTGATAGGTCTCCTCCTCCAACCGAAGCAGCGCCCTGCGGGCCTGTTGCAGCGCGACCCCGCTCAGGACATCGCCGAACCTGGCCTGCACATCGGCTCTGCCGATGTAGCGGTACACCGCCCACATCGCCGCCACGGACACCACGGCCCACAGCGGCGCCATGAGCAGCATCGCGACGGCGCAGCCGATCGCGCCCGCCAGTGAAATGGACCAGTGGCTGAGCCTGAATCGTGGCCGAAAGCTGGGGTTCTGCGAGTACCCCTCGTAGAAGCACGCCAGGTTGAGCATGCCGTACGTCACCATGAAGAACATCGTGACGATCGGCGCGATCAGGTCGAGATTCGCCACCATGATCGCGCCCTGCGCGATCAGAAACGTCACCGTCGTGGCGTAGCGCGGCTCGTTGGTCGCGCCGCTGCCCCGCGAGAGCCAGCGGATGGCTGGAAAGATCTCGTCCTTGGCCAGCGCCTGCAGGATGCGCGGCGCTCCCATCATGCTGCCGAGCGCCGACGACAGCGTCGCCGCGAACACGCCGAGCACGATCAGCGCGGCCACGAGCGCGATGTCCTTCATGATGAAGTTGTTGGCGATCAGTTCTTCACGCGGCGCGACTCCGCCGAGCAGGATCACCATCGTCAGGTAGATCAGGCCGGTGACCGCGATCGCACCGAAGGTGCCGATCGGCAATGACTTGTCCGGATCCTTCAGGTCGCCGGACATGTTCGCGCCGGCCATGATTCCGGTCGCCGCCGGGAAGAACAGCGCGAACATCGTGAACACGTTCTCCCCCGGCGCATACCCGCTGTGCAGGTTCTCATGCGCGATCGCCGGAGAGAAATGAAACGCTGCGCCGATATAGAACGACAGCAACGACACCCCGAGCACCGCGAGAATCCCGAACTGAACCTTGATCGTCCAGCCGGCTCCGATGAAGACGCACAGGAAGACCACGACATTGACGGTCGTTGCGATGAGGGTTCGATATGGCTCGGACGCCGGGAAGGCATGTGTGAAGGCTTCCGTGAAGCCAATCACGTACATCGCCACGGAGATCGCCTGCGCGAGAAAGAACACGACGCCGATCGCGCCCCCGAATTCGGGGCCGAGGCTGCGACTGATCAGGAAGTAGGCCCCGCCACCCTTCACGCGCGTGTTGGTCGCAACGCCCGCCAGGGACACCGCCGTCAGCGACGTGATCAGCTTCGCGCACAGCACGATGATGATGGCGTCAGTGAGCCCGGCTTGACCGACGATCTGGCCAAAGCGCAGGAACATGATGACGCCGAGGATCGTCAGCACGTTCGGCGTGAATACGCCTTCGAACGTGCCGAAGCGCGCGGCCTTCGATCCGGCGGCGGAAGACGCAACGGGGACGTCACTCATCTCGGTTGCGATTCCTCTGAAGGTCAGCGCGGGGACGGCGATTCAGGTCGGGCGCGATGTTACGCGGATCGCGGCGAGCGCCGACGACCGTGCCACAGCGTCGATCGGCACGCGAAAGGCCCCGCCCCGCGAGTCGGAAACCGGGAGGAATGACAAAACGGCCGCCCACGTTGGACGGCCGCTGGAACCGGGCGAATCCGGATCTGCGTGCGGGCAGCACCCTTCCGGGCGCCGCCACACACCATGGCACCCTGCCTATTTGTTCAGATCGTCATCCTTCCAGTACTTGCGCCCGGCCGCCGCCACGCCGATGGCCAGGCCCGTCTTCGTCATCGGGTACACCTCGATCGGCGCGGTTGACACCTCGGTCTTCTCCGCCTTGGCGCCCTTGCCGCCCGCGGCAGCCGTCGCCTGCCCGCCACCGCCGAACTCCCAGCCGGACTCTACAAACTTCGTCAGCGTCGCCTTGTCCTTGAAGACCAGGACTTCGCGATAGTCCTTGATCCCGAAGTCAAGGCCGCCGGAGGCCTGGGCCATGTTCATGTAGTAGTCCTTCTTCGTCGCATTGTCGTGGACCAGGCCGCGCCCACCAGCGCCACCGACGAAGAACGAGATGCCGAAGCTGGAAAAGCAGCCGTATCCCGCCGACTTCGCCACCTCCGCCTTGGCGGCGGGCTTTTCCTTGTACAAGGTCGCCAGGGCGGCCTCGCACATCTTGTGAAGTTCAGCCTTCTGCGCGGCAGGATCGGCGGCTAGCGTCGGAGCTGAAAGTGAGAGAACGGTGGCTGCAAGGAAGCCGCTGACTGCGATCCGCATGTGAATCCCCTTCGGTTCGTGTAGTTGAATGGCGCGGACGGAAATGCCGCCCGCA
>JAOUJD010000246.1 GCA_029883565.1 Burkholderiaceae bacterium | reverse complement strand
CACCACCCAACCCCTGACCCCTGACCCCTTCCCCATGAAGTTCTGCTCCGCCTGCGGCAACCCAGTCTCGCTCCGCACGCCAGACGGCGACCACCTCGCCCGTTACGTATGCGAGTCCTGCGGCGCTGTCCATTACCAGAACCCCAAGCTGATCGTCGGCTGCGTGCCCGAGCACGAGGGCCGCATCCTGCTGTGCCGGCGCGCGATCGAGCCGCGGCTCGGCTTCTGGACGATCCCGGCCGGATTCATGGAAAACGGCGAGACGACGCAGGAAGGCGCGCGACGCGAATCGTTCGAAGAGGCGCAGGCGCAGGTGGAAGTCGGTTCACTGCTGGCGGTAGTGCACGTGCTGCACGCGGACCAGGTGCACGTGATGTTCCGCGCGAAACTACCCGAAGCGCAGTTCGGCCCGAGCCCGGAGAGCCTCGAAGTAGGTCTCTACAGCGAAGAAGAGATCCCGTGGCAGGACATTGCCTTCCGCAGCGTGGACTTCGCCCTGCGGCGCTATTTCGATGACCGTCGGCGAGGTGTCGAAGGGCACCACTTCACCGCGCTCGATTACCGCAAGAGTGGCGGCGTTAGGTAGGATCCGTTTTGCGCTGCGGCGAGGCTTTGGCAGAATACCCCGCCCGTCAGCCCGCGCCGCCGCGTGCTGTCGCCTTTTTTGTCATCAGCCAACGTCCGGAGTGCCCCGATGACCTTTGTCGTCACGGAAAATTGCATCAAGTGCAAATACATGGACTGCGTGGAAGTCTGCCCGGTGGACTGTTTCCACGAAGGTCCGAACATGCTGGTGATCGACCCGGACGAGTGCATCGACTGCACGCTCTGCGAGCCGGAGTGCCCGGCGGAGGCGATCTTCTCGGAAGAGGAACTGCCGGACGGCCAGCAGGAATTCCGCAAGCTGAATGCCGAGCTGGCCAGGCAATGGCCGGTGATCACCGAAAAGAAGGACGCGCCTGAAGACGCCAAGGAATGGGACGGCCGCCCTGGCAAGCTGAGCTACCTCGAGCGCTGAGGCCAACGCGCGACGGCGCGGCGGAAAATCAGCGGGCCGCGACCGCCGTCTTCTGTGATTCCTGGATCGCCTGCACGAGCTCGGCTGGCGTCAGGTAGCCGCCGATATAGTCGCCATTCTGCGTGAAAATGGCGGGCGTGCCTTCCACGCCCAGGTCCGATCCCAGTTCGTACTGCGATTTGACCGCAGCGTCGCCACAGGCCTTGCCCTTGACCGTTTCGCCCTTTTTCGCCCGCGTGAGTGCGTCGCGGCGGTCTGCGGCGCACCAGACCTGTTCGGCCTTGGTCCATGACTCCGTGCCGGGGCCGGTGCGCGGATAGAACATGTAGCGAACACGCACGCCCGCCTTGTTGACCTCGGCGATCTGGCTGTGGAACTTGCGGCAGAAGCCGCAGTCGACGTCCGTGAACACCGTGACCGTCATCTTCGCGGTTGCGGGACCGTACACGATCATGTTGCTTTCGGACGTCGCCGCCAGCGCCTTGGCGCGGGCCGAGTTACGTCGCGACGCCGTCAGGTTCACCTGGGTGTCGAGGTCGTAGACGTTGCCGCTGAGCAGGTACTTGCCGTCGGCACTGACGTAGGCGATCAGTCCGCCCATCGTGACTTCGTACAGGCCTGGAATCGGCGAGACCGCGACGTCGGACGCCTGCGCCCCAGGCAGTTTCGCAATGATGCGCGCGCGCACGTCGGCCGGGATCACGACCGGCGCGGTGGGCGCAGCCGGTTTGGCGCCGGCAGCCGGTGCAGCCTTCTGCGCCGTGGCCTGCTTGTCGGCCGTGGCGGCTCGGACGCTGGAGATCGGCGCGAGGACGAGCAAGGCCGCGGCCGATACGACCAGCCAGACGGCGGCGACAATCGGGCGGGCTGGGGTGCGGCGGCGCATGCGGCGTTCTATCCCTGGAGTGTTGGTTCTAGGACAGCCGCCGCGGCCGCAGGTTCAGTGGGTCCCCGCGCCCGCAACCCGACCGTCCCGTGGGGCGGGCGGAGTCTAGCAGAGCCGCGCGCCGCTCAGCCGCGCGGGTGGTGCTCGGAGTGCAGGTCCTTGAGGCGTTCGCGGGCAACGTGGGTGTAGATCTGCGTCGTCGACAGGTCGCTGTGGCCAAGCAGCATCTGCACCACGCGCAGGTCGGCCCCATGGTTCAGCAGGTGGGTCGCGAACGCGTGGCGCAGCGTGTGCGGCGACAGTTCGCGGTCGATGCCGGCCTTGCGCGCGTAGCGCTTGATGATGTGCCAGAAGGCCTGGCGCGTCATGCGGTCGCCGCGGCGCGTCGGGAACAGGTAATCGGTCTGCCGCTCGAGCAGGATCTCTACGCGCGGACCCTGCAGGAACTGCTGCACCCACTGCACGGCCTCCTCGCCAAGCGGGATCAGCCGTTCGCGGTCGCCCTTGCCGACGATGCGCAGCACGCCCTGGTTCAGGTTCACCTGTGCGAGCGTGCAGTTCACGAGCTCGGAGACGCGCAGCCCGGTGGCATACAGCACCTCGAGCATGGTCCGATCGCGATGCCCGAGCGGGTCACTCACGGCAGGAGCGGCCAACAGGGCCTCGACTTCCTCCTCCATGAGCGACTTCGGCAACGAACGGCCGACCTTGGGCATCGCGATCTGCGCGGTGGGGTCCTCCCGCAAGGCACCCTCACGAACCAGGTAGCGGTAGAAGCGGCGGAAGCTCGAGAGCTGGCGCGCGGTCGAACGGGGTCGGGCGCCCGCCTGTACTCGTGAGGCCATGAACAAAAGGATGTCCCCGCGCTGCGCGTGCTCGAGGTCGCCCGAGTGCTCGTCGAGCCAGCGGTCGAGGGCGGTGAGGTCTGCCCGGTACGCCGCGAGCGTGTTCGGTGACAGGCCGCGTTCCATCCACACGGCATCGAGGAACCGGTCGATCGGACCGGGCCCTGCGGACGCTTCGCCGCCGTCGCCGGTGCGCGATCGGGACAGCAAGCTCGATTTGACTGCAGTGCTCATGGAACCTCGCGGCTTTACGTAGCACGCAGTATGCGAGCCGCCTTCTGAGCCCCGTCGTGACCCCCCTCACAGTTCCCGCGGCACCATTAACATAACTGGAACTGATTCACAGAATGCCGGGGTAGCGGCAGACTGGCGCCTCGGATCGGTCCCCAGCCAACGAGTCTCCCCTAACGCCCGCCCGGATTGCCGCGAGCTTGCGCACGAAATCCACCGCCACCAATGACCGGACCGCTAGCACTTCGGCGCTTCCGGGGGCGGCGCCGTGAACGTGCCGGCCAAGCGGCGCGCGGGCGGCGTGCTGGGCTGGCTGAGCCGCCTGCTGTTCGGCACCTACGCGCTGTCGCTGCTCTTCCTGTTGCTGTCGGCGGCTGCGCTGCTGGCCCTGCTGCTGCCCTCGCTGCACTGGCGCCGTTCGTCCACGCGCTGGCTCGCGCGTGTCTGGCTCACCCTTGCCGGCCTGCGACTGCGGGTCGACGGCCTCGAGCACCTGCCCGAGGGCTCGTGCGTGCTGGTAGCGAACCATTCGAGCTACCTCGACGGCGTCGTCATGAAGGCGGGCCTGCCGCCGCGGTTCAGCTTCGTGATCAAGCGCGAGGCTGCCGGCACGCCCGTCCTTGGATTCCTGTTGCGACGGATCGGATCGGAATTCGTCGACCGTCACTCCGCGGGCGGGCGGCAGCGCGGCGCGCGGCGGGTGATGCAGCGCGCGGAGCAGGGCCACTCGCTCGTCTTCTTCCCCGAGGGCACGTTCGACTCGGTGGTCGGACTCAAGCGGTTCCACATCGGCGCGTTCGTGGCTGCGGCTCGCGGCGGCATGCCGCTGGTACCGGCCGTCATTCACGGTACGCGCCGGTCGATGCCGAGTGGCGCGATCGTGCCGATGCCGGGCGCGATCCGCATCGAGATACTGCCGCCGATCAGGGGCGATGGGCGCGAGCCCGACGAACTGCGGGACACAGCACGCGCCGAGATGCTCGCGCGGCTCGGTGAACCGGATCTCGCGGAGCTGGCGGCGGGCCCGTCCCGCGCGCGCTGAACTGCCCCTGCGTCCGGCGTCGTGAAAGGCGAAGCACGCTTGCGCGCGCTTACATGCTGCGCCGGTACTGTCCGCCGACCTGGTACAGCGCATTCGAGATCGATCCGAGCGACGCGACCTTCACGGCCTCCATCAACTCGGCGAACACGTTCC
>JAOUJD010000245.1 GCA_029883565.1 Burkholderiaceae bacterium | reverse complement strand
CGAGGACGGCACCGTCCTGCACGCCGGCAGGCAGCCGGGCGCCGATGCTGCGGTTGTGCGGCTGTTGCAGGCGGCCGGCGCCGTGATCATGGGAAAGACGGTGACCACGGAACTTGCGACCTATGCGCCGGGCAAGACCCGCAATCCCCACAACCCGGCGCATACGCCCGGAGGCTCGTCGAGCGGGTCGGCGGCTGCGGTGGCCGCCGGCATGGTGCCGATCGCCATCGGCACGCAGACGAACGGCTCGGTCATCCGCCCGGCGTCGTTTTGCGGAGTGTTCGGCTTCAAGCCGACCTTCGGCTCCATTCCTCGTACCGGGGTCCTGACGCAGTCGCCGCCGCTCGACCAGATCGGGGTTTTCGGCCGCTCGGTGGCGGACATCGCCCTGGCCGCGGAGCTCGCGCACGGGCATGACGAGGACGACCGCGCCACCCGCGTATCGGCGCGGCCGCCGCTGTTGCGGGTGGCGACGTCCGAGCCGCCGCTGCCGCCGAAGCTGGCTGCGGTCCGCACCCCGTTCTGGGGCGAGATCGACGCCGATGCCCGGGCGGCATTCGACGAACTTGTCGATTTTCTCGGTGACCGCGCGCAACCCTTCGACCTGCCGGACACCGCCCGGCAGGCGATCGAGTGGCATCGCACGATCATGGAAGCGGATCTCGCCGCCTCATTCGAAGTCGAGTACGAAAAGGGCCGCGACCAGTTGTCGGCATCGCTGCGCGGACAGATCGAACGCGGCCGGCAGGTGAGCGCGGTCGAGTATCGCAAGGCCGTGGCGCGCATCGACGTGCTGAACGCCGGGTTCGGGCCGCTGTTCGACGAGGTCGACGCGATCATGACGCCGGCCACGCTCGGCACCGCGCCGGCCGGCCTCGGGTCCACCGGCAACCCGCTGCTGTGCACGCTCTGGACGTTGACCGGAATGCCGGCCGTCAGCGTTCCGGTGCTGCACGGCGAAAACGGCCTGCCGATCGGCGTGCAGCTCGTGGCCGCGCGCGGCGACGACGCGCGTCTGCTCAGAATTGCAGGCTGGCTCTCGAATCACGTCAACAAGGCCGGCGGTGCAGCTTGATGACCGCGACCAATCGAACGACAGGAGCAATACGATGCTGAGCAAAATCCTCTTCGGTGTGATCGGCGTGATCCTGATGGCGGCGTTTCTTCTCCCGGTCGTCTTCAAGCTCAAGGAAGTCTCGCTCGGCATCGTCATCGTCCTCGGGCTCGCCCTGATGATCACTGACATGGTGCAGTCGCTGCGCAGCAACGACTGACGACTCGGACCCGCCGCGCACGGGCCGAGCCCGTCCGGCGCCGACGACCCCTGCGGCCTCGCTCCACGGCCTTGTCCGTCACCTTCGAGTACCTCCCCGCATCGAGCGGGGCCGCGTGATGCGCGCGGCCGGCGCAGTCCGTCCTGCATGAACGCCTTTGCCCGTTCCGCGCTGCCCGTCATCAACGTCCTCGGGTACGTCGTGATGATCTTCGCGGTCACCATGCTGGTGCCGCTGGGCTTTGCCCTCGTGGGTGGCGACAAGGCACTGCGGGACTACGACCTCGCTGTGCTGATCACTGCGGGCGCGGGGCTGCTGCTCGTGCTGTTTACGCGCAGGTACCGACGCGAGCTGCAGCCGCGGGACGGCTTCCTGCTCGTGACGCTGGTGTGGACGGTGGTGCCGGCCTTTGCGACGCTGCCCCTGATGCTCCATCTGCCCGGCCTGACGTTCACGCATGCCTACTTCGAAACCATGGCGGCGCTGACCACGACGGGCGCGACGGTGCTCAGCGGGCTGGACGGGCTCCCGTTGTCGATCAACGTGTGGCGCTGCCTCATGCAGTGGATCGGCGGCATGGGCATCCTGGTGCTGGTCGTTGCGATCCTCCCGCTGCTCGGCGTCGGGGGAGCGCAGGTCTTCAAGGCCGAGACGGCCGGTCCCTTCAAGGAAACGAAGCTGACGCCCCGGATCGCCGACACGGCGAAGGCGCTGTACGCGGTCTACTTCGGTCTCTCGACGCTGTGCTTCCTGGCGTACCGCTGGGCGGGCATGAGCTGGAGCGACGCCTTCATGCACATGTGCTCGACGATGTCGCTCGGGGGCTTTTCGTCGTACGACGCGAGCTTCGGCCACTGGGACTCGCCCACGCTCGAGTACACGGCGGTGTTCTTCATGGTGCTCGCAGGGTTCAATTTCTCGATGCACTTCCTCGCGTGGCGGCGGCGCTCGCTGCTCGTCTACCTGAAGGACCCGGAAAGCAAAGGATACGTATCCACCCTCGCCGGCGCCTGTCTGCTGGTCGCGGTCTTCCTGCTCGCGCGCGATGTGTATCCCGACCTGAGCACATCCCTGCGCTTCGCGGTGTTCAACGTCGTGTCGATCGCCACGACGACGGGCTACGCGAGCACGGACTTCGGCCAGTGGCCGATCTTCGCCCCGGTGCTGATGCTCTTCCTGTGCGGATTCGCGACCTGCGCCGGCTCCACCGGCGGGGGCATCAAGATGATCCGCGGGCTGATCCTGCTGAAGCAGGCGCGGCGCGAGATGACCCGGATCGTCCATCCGCGCGCGATCAACCCGGTGGTGGTCGGCGGCCAGGTCATCGAGAACAACGTGATCTTCGCGGTCCTTGCCTTCATGCTCGTGTACGGGGCTGCGCTGGTCTGGCTGACCTTCCTGCTGATGGTGTCCGGCCTGGACGTCATCACCTCCTTCACGGCGATCGTCGCCTGCCTGAACAACACCGGCCCCGGATTGAACGGTGTCGGCCCCGCCACCACCTACGGGGCCCTGAAGGATTTCGAGATCTGGGTGTGCAGCTTCGCGATGCTGATCGGACGGCTGGAACTGTTTTCGGTGCTGGTGCTCTTCACGCCGACCTTCTGGCGCCGGTGATGCGGGCCGAGATCGCCGTGGCGCCGGCATCCGGCCAGCAGGCCCGCCTGGACGACTGGCTTGCGCGGCACGGCTCCGGCTGCCGCGCGGTGGTCGCCGAGAACGCCCTCGCGCCGCTGCAGGTGCCGGACGACGTGGCGCTGGCGCGCCTGGCCCCGGGCTGCGTCTGCTGCGTCGGTCAGGTGCCGCTGCGCGTGACGCTCGGGCGCACCGTGCGCGCCCACCGGCCCGACGACATACTCTTGCTGCTGGCGTCCGACGGGCACCTGCCGCGCGTGCGGGCGCTGCTCGCGGACGGCAGCCTGGGCGTCAGCTTTACTTTGGAGTGACGATGGAGAAGATCGAACGCGACGGAGTCGCCATTGCCTATCGCGTCGAGGGAAGCGCCGACACGAGTCGGCCGTGGCTGGTGTTCAGCCATTCGCTGGCCTGCGATCACTCGATGTGGGACCCGCAGATGGCCGCCTTCGCGGACTACCGCATCCTGCGGTTCGACACGCGCGGCCACGGCGCATCCGGGGCGCCCGCCGGCGACTACACCCTCGAACTGCTCGCCGACGACCTGAAAGCGCTGCTCGACGCGCTGTCGGTCCGGCGCTGTCACTACGTCGGGCTGTCGATGGGCGGGATGATCGGGCAGCAGTTCGCCCTGCGCTACCCGGGGCGATTCGCCTCGATGACCCTCGCGGACACCACGAGCCGCTACCCGGCCGAGGCGCGCGCCGTCTGGGACGAACGGCTCGCGCTGGTGCGGGCGCGGGGAATGGATGCGATCGTGCCGTCGACCCTCGAACGCTGGTTCACGGCCGCCTTCCGGGAGCGGGAACCGGCCATCGTCGCCCGCATCGGCCAGTTGATCCGTTCCACCCCAGTGGCGGGCTACGCCGGGTGCGCGTACGGCATCTCGCGCATCAACCTGTCGGCCCGGCTGGCCGGCATCGACTGCCCCGCCCTGGTGATGGTGGGGGACGCAGACCTGGGGACGCCGCGCCCGATGGCGGAGGAAATCGTGCAGGCGCTGCCGGGATCGCGGCTGCACGTCATCGAGCGGGCCGCCCACCTGTCGAACATCGAACAGCCGGCCGAATTCAACCGCGTGCTGCGCCAGTTCCTGACATCTGTGAGTTAGTGCACGCTTTCATCGTGAGCTATAAGGAAAGCCGATTTCCAGAACCCACTTGAATCGGCTGCGCCGGTACCGATATTGCAAGTAGGCGCTCGACGGACCCTTCCGACCAGGTCGACGCCAGCGCCGAAAGGACCATGCAATGTCAGTCACGATGATCTACAACA
>JAOUJD010000244.1 GCA_029883565.1 Burkholderiaceae bacterium | reverse complement strand
CTCTACAAGGCCTACGGCTCGGTCCGCGCGTTCATCGAGAAGGACGGATCGCGCCCGGTCCCGATGCGGCTGCGCAATGCGCCGACGCGGCTGATGAAGGAACTCGGCTACGGCGAGGGCTACCGCTACGCGCACGACGAGCCCGAAGGCTACGCCGCCGGCGAACGCTACCTCCCCGACGGCATGGCGCCGGTGCGCTGGTACGAGCCGACGGACCACGGCGTGGAACAGCGCATCCGCGAACGCCTGCAGTACCTGCGCGGGCTTGACGGCCGTCAACGCAAGGGCAAGGCCAGTACCTAACAAGAGAAGTGGGTTTACCGCTCTACGCCGTCCGGCATGTGCCGGCCGGGGTAAGCAGTGGGAGTAGTTATGTTCACGAAAGTCAGGGCGAGCCGGATCGGCTCGCTTTTTGTTTTTCTGGCCCTGGTGGCATGCGGAGGAGGGGGCGGCGGCGGTTCGCCACCGCCGGTCGACCAGGGGATCATCGCCCACGCCTCCGACTACTGGCAGGTTTCCAGTGGCAGTACCTGGCTGTACGAAGGCCGCGACGCGACCACGAGCACCGACTACCGTGATCGCGCGAACGTTGGCGGCTCGATGGTGCTCGCCGGCAGGACGCTGGTCGGGCTGCAGTACACGAACATGCTGAACGAAGGTGCGTCACCGGAGTTCCGCTCGTTCGACAGCGAAGGCATCCGGACCTACATGGAAGTCGAGCCGACGGACCCCAGCCTCTCGTACATCGAGTTGCCTGCGGATATCCGGAAGGAGACGTTCCGGGCATTCGACATGACGGAACCGATCAGCGGCGGCACGCTGCGCGTGACGATCGACGTCACCGTGGCCGGATTCCAGGACATTTCGTTGCCCGCGGGTGAATTCCGCGGGGCGCTGAAGACGACCCAGACCTTCACCGTGACGCTGACGACGTCGACCGGGACCGGTACGGGCGCCTCGACCGCCGAGTTCTGGTACGCGAAGGGGCTCGGCGTGATCAAGCGTGTCCTCACGGATCCGAACCTTCCGGCGGGCACGAACACCCTGACTGAACAGCTTGCCGGAGTGATGGCCGGGAGCGTGAAGGCGGGTGTCGTCGGCGAGTACGACCTGCTGCAGAACCTCTCGTCCGGCAGCAGCGCGAGCAGCACCGGGCGGCCCGGCGCCGCGAGCGACGGAAACGGCTTCCTGGTCGTCGCACACAAGGTGGACGGCTCCAGTTTCACCGGTCGCCTGGTGGCCACCTACGTCGAGCGGGACGGAACCCTGCGGTTTGCCGACCGGGTCATCGTCGACAACATGGGGCTGACGTCGCCGTACACGGACTACGGGCCGATCCACGTGGCATGGGACGGCGCGCGGTTCTGGGTCGTTGCGGAGGGAACGTCGGGCGGAGTGCTGCGCCAGCGCGTGACCAGCGACGGCGCCACGCTCGACGGCACCAACGGGACGATGCTGATCAGCGACGGCCGGATACCTGCGATCGCCATCGAGTCCGGCAAGGTGCTGGTTGCCTACTCGCGTTACGACATGTCTTCGGGCATGGCGCTCTACGCGAACACCTACAACACGGACGGGAGCCTGGTCGCGGACAGCCGGCTCATCGCCGTGACCGGACCGACGGCGGCGCTGCCTTCCGTCACCGGCCATGCCGGCGAGTTCCTGGTCACTTTCGAAAAGGGCGATCCGAGCGACCTGATGGCGACCCGCATCGACATGACCGGCTGGGTAATGGATCCGACCTCGATTGCCGTCAGCACGGCGGCCCTGGGCCAGTGGGGATCGGAGGTGGCCGGATGGGGTGGCAGCGGCTTCGTCGCCGTCTGGCAGGACGGCCGGGTCGGCCCCTACCAGTACAACATCGTGGCATCGCGGATGACGTCCGTCGGATCGCTGATGGACGGGCCGTCCGACACGGGCGGCGTCGTGATGTGCGGCCTCGCCATCGAGCGGTTCGGAACCGCGGCCGCCGACGGGGCGAGCGGCACGCTCATTGGCTGGACCGTCGGGTCGTACGCGACGTCGTCGTCGCCCGCTACGGGGATCTACGGCAGGCTCTACAAGCCCGATGCGGACTTCACCACGGCCGCCGCGCCGACGGTTCGGTACGGCTTGCTCTCGCAGCAGGATTACGGGACGCGGCTGATGTATCCGGTCGCCGCGGCCGGCTCCGAAGGGTTCCTCGTCGCCTGGGTCCGCAACACGGAAAGCGTCGGTGCGATGAAGTCCGTGCGCGGCGCGCTGGTGTTTCCCCGCTACGGAACCTAGCCGCTGAGGGCGGTTCGCGGCGGGCGCTGGATGTGATCGAGTTGCACGGCATGGCCCGAGCGGCGAAAATCGGGCCATGCCGCCTTTCCATCACCTTCCTTCCAATACGCGAAGTCGGTCCCGCGCCGCCTGATCTGCGCGCGGGATCCGCGCTGCTCTGACCTCACCCACGAACAACAGGGTCCGCCCAGCGGGCCGCACAAGGGTTTGCCATGCTCGACATCGCTCTGCTTCGCAAGGACATCGCGGCCATCGCCGCCCGTTTGAGGACGCGCCCGTTCGAACTCGACATCGAAGGCTTCAATGCTCTCGAGAGCGAGCGCAAGTCGGTGCAGATCCGCACCGAAGAGCTGCAGGCCCAGCGCAACGCTCTGTCCAAGAAGGTCGGCCAGCTGAAGGCCAGGGGCGAGGATGCGGGCGCCGTCCTGGCCGAGGTCGCGGCGATCCCGGAGCAGGTGAAGGCGCTCGAAGGCCAACTGGCGAACATCCAGCTGCGGCTGCAGAACTACCTGCTGAACATTCCGAACGTACCCCACGAGTCGGTGCCGGCCGGCCGGTCGGCGGAAGACAACGCGGAGGTCCGCCGCTGGGGGACGCCGCGTTCGTTCGACTTCGCGGTACGCGATCACGTCGACGTCGGCGCTGCGCTCGGCCTCGATTTCGAGACGGCCGCCAAGATCGCCGGTTCACGGTTCGCGCTGATGAAGGGCCCCGTGGCGCGGCTGCATCGTGCGCTTGCGCAGTTCATGCTCGATGTGCAGACGAACGAGCACGGCTACACCGAGTGCTACACGCCGTACATCGTCAACGCCGACAGCCTCGTCGGCACGGCGCAGCTGCCGAAGTTCCGCGAGGACATGTTCTGGGTGACGAAGGGCGGCGGTGAGGACAAGGAGGAGATGTACCTGATCTCGACGTCCGAGATTTCGCTGACCAACATCGTGCGCGGCGAACTGCTGACGGAGGCGTCGCTGCCGCTCAAGTTCACGGCCCACACGCCGTGCTTCCGTTCGGAAGCCGGCAGCTATGGGAAGGACACGCGCGGCATGATCCGGCAGCACCAGTTCGACAAGGTCGAGATGGTGCGCATCGTGCACCCGGCCCAGTCGTATGAGGCGCTCGAGCAGATGGTGGGCAACGCCGAAGCGGTGCTGCGCAGGCTTGGCCTGCCCTATCGCGTGGTGCTGCTGTGCGCCGGTGACATGGGATTCGGGTCGGCGAAGACCTATGACCTGGAGGTCTGGTTGCCGGGGCAGCAGGCGTACCGCGAGATTTCGTCGGTCTCCAATTGCGAGGCATTCCAGGCGCGACGTATGCAGACCCGCTTCAGGAACGCGCAGGGCAAGACCGAGTTCGTGCACACGCTGAACGGTTCCGGCCTGGCGGTCGGCCGCACGCTGGTGGCCGTTCTGGAGAACTACCAGCAGGCCGATGGCACCGTCATCGTCCCGGAAGAACTGCGGCGCTACATGGGCGGACAGGAGGTTCTGAAGCCGGCCTGAGCCAGCGGCCCGGATATAATCCGCGGCTCACTGAAGTCGATACGACCGGAAGGGTGGCAGAGTGGTCGAATGCGCCGGATTCGAAATCCGGTGTACGGATTCTTCCGTACCGTGGGTTCGAATCCCACCCCTTCCGCCAGAACGCAGGGGCCCGCAAGGGCCCCTTCGTTTTGGCGGATGCGGATCTGTACGAGCGCACTCGGGTTCGACGAGCGCCGCGTCGCGGCGCGCAGGACGCCCGCGCCAGCGGTCGGTCCCGGAGCGGAAGCGGAGGGACGAGGCGGCGCAGCCGCCGAGCAATCCCACCCCTTCCGCCAGAACGCAGGGGCCCGCAAGGGCCCCTTCGCATTTTGGCCGGCTGCGCGCTCCAGGGAAGTCCTGCTGCGACGCGGCATAAATCGCCGGCGCGTGTCAGCTTTGTGTA
>JAOUJD010000243.1 GCA_029883565.1 Burkholderiaceae bacterium | reverse complement strand
TCGGCGATACACGGGATACAGTGCCACCGCGATGATGGTGCCCCAGACGATGGGGACGAGAAACGGCCGCGCGATGCTGAAGCACCACAGGGTCAGCGCCGCCAGGAGGCCGATGCGGATCGCCGCTTCGACGGTGAGGCGGAGAAATCGCTGTTCGTCGTCCGCACCGGGGGGGCGTGAGCTCATGTTGGCGCCGTCAGAAGAGCGGCTGCGCCAGCACGCGCTCGCCCAGCGGCGCCCCCCGCCCGGCCGGCGTCTGCGCGTCGGCCAAGTCGACCCAGCCGCCGCCCATCGCCTTGTACACGTTGACGATCTGCGTGTACTGATCGGCGTACGTTCGCACTGCCACCAGCTCGGCGGCGAAGAGCTCGTTCTCGGCATACAGCGTCTCGATGTAGCCGGCGTAGCCGTTGTTGAAGCGCGCGCGCGAAAGCCGCGCGTACTCGCGCAGCGACGCGACGCGCTGCGCCTGCGCCGCGGACTCGGCGCGCTTGTTCACCGTGCCGACCAGCGCGTCGTTGGTCTCGCGGAACGCGTTGAAAATCGTTTGCTGATACGAGGCGAGCGCTGCGGCCGTGTCCGCTTCGGCCGACTGCACCCGGCCTGCGATGCTCCCCGCGGTGAACAGCGGACCGACAACGCCGGCGGCCAGCGACCACGCCGACGCCGGCCCCGACAGGAAATTGCCGAACGCGGTGCTTACCGAGCCCAGCGCCGCGGTCAGGTTGAACTGCGGATAGTAGAGCGCTTTCGTCGCGCCGACGTTCGCGTTGGCGGCGATCAGGTTCTGCTCGGCCTGCAGGATGTCGGGCCGGCGCTCGAGCAGGGATGCCGGCAGCCCGTCCGGAACCCTCGGGATCGACAGCGCGCCGATCGGCTTGCCGCGCGGAACCGGATAGGGATTGCGTCCCTGCAGCACGGCGATCAGGTTTTCCTGCGCGGCGATCTGCTGCCGGAGCTGCGGAATCGCCGCCAGCGCCTGCTGGTACTGCGAGTCAACCTGCGCAACCTCGAGTTGCGACACGACGCCGCCTTTGTGCCGCAGCTCGAAGATGCGCGCCGTGTCCGCGTAGTTCTTCGCGGTCTGCAGCGAGATCTCGAGTTGTCGGTCGAGCGCGCGCAGCCCGATGTACGTGACCGCCATGCTTGTCACGACCGACAGCACGACGCCGCGGCGGCCCTGCTCGGTCGCGTACACCTGCGCCTGCGCAGCCTCCGCCTGCCGGCGCACACGCCCGAACAGGTCCAGCTGCCAGCTGGCCCCCAGTGCGCCGCTATAGAGGCTGTAGTAGGGATCGGCGCCGGGCGGCAATGGCGAAGCACCGACGGCCGAGGACCGATTGCGGCTCGCGTCGAGATTGTAGCCAGCCTGGGGATAGAACTGCGCGCGCGTGGAGACGAGTGCGCCCATGAATGCGTCGACCCGCGCGGCGGCGATCACGAGATCACGATTTTCCTGCAGCGCGGAATCGATGAGCGCGTTCAGCACAGGGTCGTCGAACTGCTCCCACCAGCGGGTGTTGGCGACGTCGGCCGCTTGCGCATACTCGATGCGCCAGGCGGGCGGCGATTCGATCGCCGGTTTGACGTAGTCGGGACCGACGGTGCAGCCGCTTACGGCCAGCGCGACGGCCGCGGCGACGGCGAGACGGACGTGCGCACGCATCGTCAGTGTCCCTCCAGTCCCGGAGTCGCCGGGGGCGGCGCCGCGCCGGCCGACGCTCGCCGGCCCGCGCGGCGCTGGCTCATCGACTCCAGCAGCCAGAAGAAGAACGGCGCAAAGAAGATGGCGATGAAGGTCGAGGCGAGGATGCCGCCTATGACGCCGGTACCGATCGACCGCAGGCTGTTGGCGCCCGGGCCGCTTGCCAGTGCGAGCGGCACGCAGCCCAGGCCGAAGGCCAGCGAGGTCATGACAATCGCGCGCAGCCGCGCCCGCGATGCTTCCAGAGCCGCCTGCAGCACCGGCATGCCGGCGCGCACGTGCTCGATCGCCACCTCGCAGATGAGGATGGCGTTCTTCGCCGACAGACCGACCAGCGTGATCAGCCCGACCTGGAAGTACACGTCGTTCTCGAGCCCGGCGGCCCACGTCATCCCCAGCGCGCCGAGGATCGCCACCGGCACCGTCAGCAGCACGGCGAGCGGCAGCGTCCACTTCTCGAACTGTGCGGCCAGCAGCAGGAAGACCACGATCAGGCCCGCGACGAAGGCGATCGCCGAGGTCCCGCCTGCGCCCTTCTCCTGCAGCGCCTGGCCGGCCCAGGCGTACGCGAAGTCGCCCGGCAGCGTTTCGCGCGCAACGGCTTCCATCGCGGCGAGCGCCTGCCCCGAGCTGTAGCCGGGCGCAGGATTGCCGGTGATCTTCACCGCCGGAAAACCGTTGAAGCGCTCGAGCAGCTTCGGCGCCGCGACGTAGCGCACGGTGATCAGCGCGGACAGCGGGACCATCTTGCCGAAGCGCGAACGCACGAACACCTTGTCGAAATCGCGCGGGTCCGCGCGATAGGCGGCGTCCGCCTGCAACATCACCCACCACACGCGGCTGGACTGACTGAACTGGCCGGCGATCGTCGAGCCGAAGTACGCCTGCATCGTCTGGAAGGCCTCCTGCACCGGGACGCCGAGGACCTCGGCGCGGTTGCGGTCCAGGTCCACGAAGAGCTGCTGCGTGGCCGGCCGGAACGTCGTCGTCACGCCCGTCAATTCCGGGCGCTGGCTGGCGGCGGCGATGAACTTCTGAACCGCCGCAGCCGTGGTGCGCGTCTCGCCCGCTCCGCGGTTCTGGATGTAGAACTCGAAGCCGCCGGTGGTGCCGAGGCCGGGGATCGACGGCGGGTTGACCGCCATCACGAAGCCTTCCTTGATTTGCGCGAACTGCTGGTTCAGGCGCGGAATCACGTCGAACACGAGCAGCGACTTGTCGGTACGCTGGTCGAAGGGCTTCATCGACGGGAAGGCCACGGCCGAGTTGTTGCGGACCGTCCCGTCGAGCAGGCTGTAGCCGTTGACGATCGCGACGTCCTGCACGGCAGGTTCGTTCGCGAGGATCTTCTCGACCTGGCGCACGATGCCCCCGACGTAACTCTGGCTGGCGGTATCGGGTGCATCGACGACGACGAAGAAATAGCCCTGGTCCTCGGCGGGCACGAAGCTGCCGGGAATGACGCGGAACAAGGCCACGATGCCGACGATCACCACCCCGAAGGCAGCGAGCGCGAGCGGCCAGCCCTGGATGATGCGGGCCACGGCGCCGACGTAGCTCTTCGTCAACCGGTCGAAGGTGTTCTCGAACCAGCGGAAGAATCCCTTCTTCTCGCCGTGATGCGACCTGATCAGGATCGCGGCCAGCGCCGGAGAGAGCGTGAGCGCCATGATGCCGGAGATGACCACCGAGATCGCGATGGTGACGGCAAACTGCTTGTACAGCGTGCCGGTGACGCCGCCGAGGAACGCGACCGGCAGGAACACCGCGACCAGCACCAGGACGATCGAGATCAGGGCGCCGGCGATCTCGGTCATCGCCTGCTTGGCGGCCTCCAGCGCCGGCAGGCCTTTCTTGGTCATGTTGACCTCGACGTTCTCGACCACGACGATCGCGTCGTCGACCACCAGCCCGATGGCCAGGATCATGCCGAACAGCGTCAGCATGTTGATCGAGAAGCCGAGCACGTACATGCCGATGAACGTCCCGACGATCGACACCGGCACCGCCAGGATCGGGATGATCGTGGCGCGCAGCGACTGCAGGAACACGAACACGACCAGGACGACCAGCAGCACCGCCTCGAAGAAGGTGTGCACCACCTTTTCGATCGAGTTCAGGGTGAACAGGCTGGTGTCGAGCGTGATGGTGTAGTCCAGCCCGGTCGGGAACTGCTTCTTCAACTCCTCCATGCGGGCCCGCACCGCCTTCGCCGTCTCCACGGCATTCGTCCCCGGCTGCTGGAAGATGCCGATCGTGGCCGCCGTCCTGCCGTTCATCCGGCTGGCGACCTGGTAGTCGCGCTTGGCCAGTTCGACCCGCGCGACGTCGCGCACGCGCACGATCGCCGTACCTTCCTTGTTGGTGCGGACGATGATGTTCTCGAACTCCTCCGGCTTGGTGAGCAGCCCCTGCGTGGTGACCACAAAGGTCTGCTGAACCCCCTCACGGCTGGGCTCGGACCCGATCTCGCCGATCCCGCAGCTCTGGTTC
>JAOUJD010000242.1 GCA_029883565.1 Burkholderiaceae bacterium | reverse complement strand
GCTGCCAGGATGGTCTGCCGGTAGTTCGCGACGGTCTCGTCGTAGCCCGCGGTCGCCTGCGCGCTCTGCGCCTTCCGCAGCCCGCCGTCGAACAACGTCCAGCCCGTGACCGCGCCTCCCTCGAAGTCGCGGTTGCCGAAGCCGCCGCCGACGCCAAGGCTGACTGACGGATAGTAGAGAGCTTCGGCGACGCCGATCTGCGCGTTGGCCGCAGCCATGCGGCGCTCCGCGGCGGCGATGTCCGGGCGCCGTTCCAGCAATTCGGAGGGTAGCGCCGAAGGCGCCGCGGGAATCGTCAAATCGAGCGGCAACGGCGCAATGGAGAAATCGGCTGGGGCCTTGCCGATCAGCACGGCGATCGCGTGCTCGAGCTGCGCTCTGGTCACCGTGGCATCGAGCGCCTGCGATCGCGTCGACATGAGCTGCGCCTCGGCCTGGACGACGTCGCCACGGGAAGCCACGCCGACCGCGTACTGGTTGCGCGTGAGCTGCAGCGACCGTTCGTAGCGTGCGACGCTGTCCTGCAGCAGGCGAATCTCCGCATCCTGCACGCGCAGCAGGAAATAATTCTGCGCGAGCTGCGCCTGGAGCGAGAGTTTCGCCGCTGCGAGCTCGTCGGCCGCAGATTCGGCGGAGGCCGTGCTCGCTTCGACGGTGCGCCGGATGCGGCCCCACAGATCGAGTTCCCAGGCCGCCACGAGACCGACGTTCTGATTGGCGCCCCCCGCGGTCAGCAGCGGGTAGTATCTCGACCTTGCCGCTTCGGTCAGCGCGAGCGCCTGCCGCATGCGCGCTTCGGCGGCGCGGACCGTCTGGTTGTTCACGTCGATCGCCGCAACCAGGGCATTGAGCTCGCCATCGTTGAAGACCTCCCACCAGCGTCCGGCCGGTATCGCGCTCCGCGGCTGCGGCACTGTCCCGGCTTCCTTGTACGCGGACGGCACGTCGGCGACCGGACGCACGTAGTCGGGCCCGACCGTGCACGAGACGCTGCCCGCGAGCACGGATGCGATCGCGAGGACGCGGGCGGTACGGTTGCGCATGTCCTCGGTCATCGTCAGGACTCGGCCGCGCGCGCGACGAAGGTCGTGCCGCGATGGCCGCCGTGCCACAGGCGGCGGACCCAGAGGCTGCAACGGTCCAGGTAGAGATACACGATCGGAGTGGTGTAGAGCGTCAGCAGCTGGCTCAGGATCAGGCCTCCGCCTATCGCGATGCCGAGCGGCTGGCGAAATTCCGCGCCGTCGCCCCTGCCCAGAGCGAGCGGAACCGACGCAAGCAGCGCGGCCATGGTCGTCATCAGAATGGGCCTGAAGCGCAGCAGGCATGCCTCGAAAATGGCTTCGCGCGACCCCACCCCCGTCCGGCGTTCGGTCGCGAGCGCGAAGTCGATCATCATGATCGCATTCTTCTGGACAATGCCGATCAGCATGATCACGCCGATCAGCGCGATGACGGAAAACTCTGTCCTGAACAGCATCAGCGCGGCAATCGCGCCGACGCCCGCCGACGGCAGCGTGGACAGGATGGTAAGCGGATGAATGAAGCTCTCGTAGAGCACGCCCAGGACGATGTAGAGCGTCAGCAGTGCGGCGAGAATGAGGATGGGCTGGGTCGCGAGCACCGCCCGGAACGCGCGCGCGGAACCCTGGAAGCTGCCGCGAACCGTATCCGGCGCCCCGATGCGGGCGAGGGCGTCCTCGATCGCCCGGGTCGCCTGCGACAGCGACACGCCTTCCGGCAGATTGAAGGAGATGGTCGAGGCGACGAACTGGGAGTGGTGGTTGACGGCGAGCGACGTTTCGGTCGGGGCGTGGCGCGCGAACATCGAAAGCGGTACCTGCGCGCCGCCGGCGGCGCTCACGTGCAGGTGGTCAAGCGCTTCGGGCGACTGCCAGAATTCGGGCGCGGCCTCCATGACGACGTGGTACTGGTTGAGGGGCGCGTGGATCGTGGAGACCTGGCGCTGCGCGAACGCGTCGTTCAGGGTCGCGCTGATCGTCTTCGGCGTCACGCCGAGGCGCGCCGCGGCGTCGCGGTCGATGAGGATCGAGGTGGACAGTCCCTTGTTCTGCTGGTCGGTGTCGACGTCGGCGAGCTCGGGCAGCCGCGCGAGCGCTTCCCGGATGCGCGGCTCCCAGGTCCAAAGCTCGGACAGATCGTCGGCCTGGATCGTGTATTGGTAGGTGGCGCGGCTCTGCCGGCCGCCGACCCGGATATCCTGGACCGGGTTGAGCACGAGATCGGCGCCGGGCTCCTGCGCGAGCCGCGTGCGCAGCCGTGCGACGATCTGCTCGGCGCTCGCCGCGCGCTCGGCGAGCGGCTTCAGCGTGACGAACATCGACCCGGTGTTGCGCTGGCTGCCGCCGGTGAAGCCCACCACGCTCTTCACGCCCGGGTCGGCGCGCACGATCTCGATGAAGGCGGCGAGCTTCTGCTGCATCGCCTGGAACGAGATGCTCTGATCGGCACGGATGCGTCCCGTGAGCTGCCCCGTGTCCTGTTGCGGGAAGAAGCCTTTCGGAACGATCACGTAGAGATAGACGTTGAGGACGATGGTTGCGAGCAGGATGAGGGCGGTGAACGGGCCGTGATCCAGCGCCCAGGCCAGGGTCCGCTCGTAGCCCCGGAGCACCGCCCGGAAGCCCCGGTCGCTCCACTCGTGGAACCGGGTCCTCCGGCGTTCGCCGACCGGCACGAGGAGCCGCGCGCACATCATGGGCGTCGTGGTGAGGGACACGAGCAGCGAGACCAGGATCGCCGCCGACAGCGTCACCGCGAACTCGCGGAAGAAACGGCCCACGAAGCCGCCCATGAGCAGCATGGGAATGAAGACGGCGATGAGCGACAGCGTCATCGCCAGCACCGTGAACCCGACTTCCCCCGCCCCGACCCGCGCCGCGTCCCGTGGCGCCATGCCGCCCTCGATATGGCGGGCCACATTCTCGAGGACCACGATCGCATCGTCGACCACGAATCCGGTGGCGATCGTGAGCGCCATCAGCGACAGGTTGTCGAGGCTGTAGTCGGCGAGGTACATGATGCCGAACGTGACCGTGAGCGACACCGGAATCGCGACACTGGGGACGAGCGCCGCGCGGCCGTTGCGCAGGAACAGGAACACCACCAGCACGACCAGGGCCACGGACAGCGCCAGCGTCGTGCCGGCATCGCGCAGCGAGGCGCGGATCGTCGTGGTGCGCTCCATCACCACCTCGATGTCGATCGCGGCGGGTACCGATGCGCGCAGCACGGGCAGGAGGCCGGTGACGCGATCGACCGTCTCGATGATGTTGGCGTTGGGCTGGCGGCTGATGATCACCAGCACCGACGGCTTGCCGTTGGACGATCCCGCGTTGCGCAGATCCTGCACGGAGTCGACGACTTCCGCCACGTCGGCGAGCCCGATCGGCGCGCCGTTGCGGTAGGCCAAGATCAGGGGGAGAAAGTCGGCTGCGGTCCCGGCCTGATCGTTGGCCTCGATCTGCCAGTAGCGCCGGTCGTCTTCCACCGCGCCCTTGGGCCGGTTGGCGTTGGCGCCGGCGAGCGCGGCGCGCACGTCCTCGAAACCCAGGCCGTACTTGTACAGCGCCTGCGGGTTGACCTCGACGCGCACCGCGGGCAACGAACTGCCGCCGATCTGGACCTGGCCTACGCCCGAAACCTGCGACAGCTTCTGCGCGATGATGGTCGACGCGGCGTCGTACATCTGCCCCTGGCTCATCGTGTCCGACGTGAGCGCGAGGATCATCACCGGTGCGTCCGCCGGGTTGACCTTGCGATAGCTGGGATTGCCGTTGAGGCCCGAAGGCAGGTCGCTGCGGGCCGCGTTCAACGCCGCCTGCACGTCGCGCGCCGCGCCGTTGATGTCGCGGTCGAGGTCGAACTGCAGGACGATGCGCGTCGAGCCGAGGGCGCTGGACGACGTCATCTCGGTGATGCCGGCGATGCGGCCGAGGGAGCGCTCGAGCGGCGTCGCGACGGTCGCCGCCATCGTCTCCGGGCTGGCGCCCGGCAGGCTCGCGGACACCGAAATGGTCGGGAGGTCGATCCGCGGCAGTGGCGATACCGGAAGCAGCCGGAAGGCGACCGCGCCGGCCAGCGTGATGCCGATGGTGAGCAGCGTGGTCGCGACCGGACGGTCGATGAAGGGCGCCGAGATGTTCACGGGTGCACCCGCAGTGCCGCGGCGCGCCGGCGCCCGCG
>JAOUJD010000035.1 GCA_029883565.1 Burkholderiaceae bacterium | reverse complement strand
GCGCGCCGAAGGGGCATCGGCGCAGTGCCCGCGAGTGATTGCGACATGATCGGTTCCCGCTTGCAGTCGGATGCAGCGAGGATATCCACCGCTGCGCCCGGGACTTTGGACGCAGGTCGAAACGGGAGGATCTAGGCGCGCGTTATGTGAGCGGGATCACCGCATGGCGCTCGGGACGAGCGCTGCGGACGGCGAGCGCCGCGCGGTGGACAGCGCTGGCAGGCCGAGGACGGCGCAGATCTTGTCCTCGAGGCCGGCGCGCGTCAGTGGGCGCACGACGTAGCCATTGGCGCCGACGCGCGCGGCGCGGACCACCTGTTCCTTGCTCGGCTCGCGCGTCACGAGCAGCGCGGGAATCGATTGCAGGGCCGCGTCCCGGCGCATTGCAGCGATCAGGTCGAAGCCGTTCATGCGTGGCATTTCGATGTCGGTGATCACGAAGTCGAACCGGTCGTGCCGGAGCAGCTCGAGTGCTGCGAGGCCGTCGGAAGCTTCTTCGGAACTGGCGACACCGATTTCACGCAGCAGCTTGCCGATGATTCGCCGCGTGGTGGCGAAGTCGTCGACGATCAGAAAACGAAGTCGGCTGTTGCGCATGGGGTGTTGGGGGTGGAGGACGGGGCAGGACCGCTGCTCGGCGGGGAACTGGACAGCGCTCCTGCACCCGCTCCACGCCGTGGACTTCGGCCTGCCCGCGCTGCAACTTGAGCCATGTGCCTCTTTTCGAGCGATTGAAGCCGTGCGCAGCCGCGGCGGGCACGGCAAGCCTTCGAATTGGAGGCCGACCGGGCCTGTTCTCGGCGGTCTCGGAAGTTGTTCGATACCGCAAACTTGGGACACTTGAATTGAAGGTCCGTATCGGCACCGAGCGACTGCGAGAGAACCATGGACATGAGCGAATCGGCATGGGTCGAACTGCCTGATCTGGAGCGCAACACGGTTCCCGCGACCAGCGGGCCCAACACCGTGGCTCCGGGTGCGGAACGCGGCGCGACGCCGGCGGCGCAGCGTCGATCGCCGCTTCGGGAAATCGCCTCGTGGCGGGTGCTGAAGATGTGGGAAGACGGCACCTCGCTTGCCGACGCGGTGACGGTGAAACTGATCGGAGTTCACGAGAGCCACTCGATCATCGTCACGGCGCCCGACCCGGCGAAGGGCCTGGTTCCGAACACCGGCGGGCTCTATCGCTTCCGCAGCTTCTCGGGCGAGTCGATCTACGAGTTCTCGGCGCTGCTCCTCAGGCAGTGCGATCAGCCCTATCCCTACCTGCATCTTGCGTGGCCGCTGGAGCGGCACGTCCAGAACCGCGACCTGCGCGCCGCCGTGCGCGTGAAGGCCGACCTGCCGTGCATGGTCTACCCGGGCAACCAGGCCAACGGGCGGTTTGCCAAGGGCACCATCACGAACCTGTCGACCGGCGGCGCCGCGATTCGCCTGAACGAGGAACTCAGCGTGTTCTACGACGAGGTGCGCGTCGTGTTCCGCTTGGCGGTCGCGGACCAGGAGGTCCTGATCGAGGCGCGCGCGCGCCCGGTGCGCAAGCCGGACGACGGCTCTGAGCGCATCCTGGGGGTTTCCTTCGCCGCGCTCGCGTTGCCGGAGAAACTCGCCTTGCACGCCTACGTCAACACGGCCCTGGTGCGCGAACTCGAAGTGCCGCTTTACGCGAACTGAAACGCCCCGGGCGAGCGCGTCCGGTCGCGCCGATCGCACGCTCACCCCTGGCGGCACCGCCCTCGCCGCGCGAGAACCGCTCGGTCCCGATAGCGGAGCGTGAATCGGCCGGCGCGCGGCCAGGCTTCAACGGCAACGACCCACGCCCAGTCCCTTCCGTAACGCGGAAGGGTGTCCCGAACGCCTCTCCCTTCCGCCCGGGCAGCGAGGGCGGGCGGCGAACTCTCCTCGACATGGCACGCCCGTTCGGGGAGAGGTCGAGGCGCTGCCGCGCGGCAGGCGTTGACCTGCTGCCCGAGGCCAGGCAGCCCGGCTGGCGCGAAGCGCCCTCATGGTCGACGCGCAAAAAAAACGGCCCGGAAACCCGGGCCGAAATGCGGAGGAAAGGAGAGCCGCTGGCAGACGGTCGGTGAGCGCGGCGATCACCGGCCGCGCCGGGAGAACCCGGCGCAATGAGGTTCGGATCAGTGCAGTGTTTCTTCGACGCTCGTCTGCACCTGGGCCTTGCCCTTGCCGGCGCGTGCCGGGGGCTCGCACAGGCCGCAGACGTAGTTCTTCGTCAGTTCGAAGGTGTGAGTCACGAATTTGCCGCCGCACTTGCAGCACGGCGTCAGTGTGACCATGCCGGCGTCGACGAACTTCACCAGGCGCCACGCGCGCGTCACGGACAGCAGCGGCTCGAGCCCCTGGGCGCGGATCTGCTCGAGATACAGCTCGTAGGCCTTGATGATCGCGTCGATTTCCTCGAGTTCGCTGGTCTTGTCGAGGTACTCGTACATGTTCAGGAACAGGGACGAGTGGATGTTCGGCTGCCACGTCATGAACCAGTCGGTCGAGAACGGCAGCATGCCGCGCGCGGGCGACTCGCCCTGGACTTCCTTGTACAGGCGCAGCAGGCGCTCGTACGAGAGGTCGGTCTCGGACTCGAGCACTTGCAGGCGTGCGCCCAGCTTGATCAGCGCGATTGCGCGCTGGATCTGCTTGCTCTCGGAAACGATGCTCTTGATGCGCATGATGAACTCCCCCGCTCCGTGCGCTATCAGGCCGTGACGTCGGCCAGCTGGCCGGCCATCACGATGTTGGCGTGCAGACCGGCGACGGCGGCGCCGGTGGCGCTCGACTTGGCCTTCGAGTGGCTGGTGAGCAGGTTCCACACCATGTCGTCGTCGAAGCGGAAGCGCAGGATCAGCTGGTTGGAACCCGCGATCTTCATCAATTGCGCCGGCGTCAGTTGATCGATGATGCTGGCGACTTCTTCCGACACGCCGAGGCGGTACAGGGCCTGGGCCTTGTCGGCGCGAATCATGTGCTGGGCCAGCACCAGGTATGCGAGGTTCGCTTCACGGATTTCCTGCAGAAGCTGTTCGTTGCTGGCGGCGATCGTGCTCATGGTGTTCCTCCTGGAAGCGTTGCCGCTTGGTGGCGGCGTCTGGTCGTTGCAAAGTGATGCCATTGTGCGAACCTGCCGCGGCGGGCTGAATCAGCGGACGCCGATAAACCGTGTCGGCCGCCGTCTATCGACCGTGTAAGGCTTTTTCCTACACGCCGCCTGTCGGCACTTTCTCAAGGCGCGGAGCGCGCCGCCGTTAAAGGGCACAAGCGAGGCGCTGACGCCGCCGCCGCGTCGATGGACGAGCGGATGGCAGCTGTGCTTCGCTGAGCTTCAATGCTCAGTTTTTCCTCCGCATTTGCGCCGGCCTTCGAGCCGGCGCCTTTTTTTCCACGCCAGGAAAATGGACGCCGAATGGCCCGCCAATCGCGCGATGCGACGGGGCTGCCGGCAGCTAGATTCCGTTCCGGGAGCACGTTGCGGCGTGTACATCCACTTTCTCGGAAAAGACGAAATGCCGCCGGAAGACGGTCGCGGTACAGCGGTTGTTCGAGCGCACCTGCTCGACCACTATGAAGCCATCGCGCGGGCGAGCCAGCTGATGCTGGAAGCGGCACGAAGGTCCGACTGGGAAGAGGTCGGTCGCCAGGAGGAGCGCTGTCGCACGCTCGTTGCCGCGCTCAAGGCGGCGTCGCTGGAGTCGCCGCTGCCACCGGCCGACAATCGGCGGCGCATGGACCTGTTGCGACGGATCCTGGCGGACGATGCCGAGATTCGCGGACGGGCCGATCCCTGGCTCAAGCAGCTTGAGCGCCTCATTTCGTCGCCGCATGCGCGTCGCTGAGGTGGCGGCATGAGCATGACCACGCCGTTCCCCGAGCCGGAATCGCCAGAGCTGGAGCGCTTTGCGCTGAACGGCCGGCAGGACATCATCGACGTCCTGCGCGACCTGCGCGACCAGCAAGTGCTCCTCACCCTGTACTACGACCAGGCGGCGGGCTGCGCGGTCAGCAACGTGCTCGGCGTCGAGTTGGCGTTCGAGGAAGTCATCCTGGATTGCGCGGCCGACCGGTCCGCCCAGGGCGCGATCCTGCGGGCGCGCGAGATCATCGTCGTGGGCTACCTCGACAACGCCAAGATCCAGTTCAGTTCCAGCGGCGCCGACCTGGTCACGCACCAGGGCCGGCCGGCCCTGCGCATGCACCTGCCGCAGCGCGTGCTCCGTATGCAGCGACGCAGCGCGGCCAGGCAGGCGACCCCCGCCGCGCATCCGCCGGCCTGCCTGGTGCCAGTGCCTGGCGAGGATGGACGCTACGAGTCCGTGCGCGTCCTCGATCTCAGCATCGGCGGCGTCGCGATGCTCGCGCATCCGCTGCGCTTCGAGCTGCCCCCTGAAACGGTGCTGGGCCCGTGCTACCTGGACCTGCCGGACGTCGGGCAGATCGCCGTGACGCTGAAGGTCCGTTACATCGATGGGCGCGGCACGGAGCCCGCGGCACGGCGCCTGGGGTGCCAGTTCGTGGACCTTGGCGGCCCCGCCCTGCGTTCCCTGCAGAGGTACATGAACAAGCTGGAAGCCGTCCACAGCCGGAAGACCTCCAGGCACGCCGCGTAGGCGGCCTCACGCCTCTGGAATGAAAAGGGCGCCGCGCGGGCGCCCTGCTTCAGCCTCTCCGCCCTTTCAGGCGGCGCGCTCCGTAGACGACGGGTACATGTCGTTCCACGTGCGGCAGTACTGAGGACCGGTCCCGATCCACGCCACCGTGCCGACCGATAGCGCAGCCGTGTACAGCGCCGCGATCAGCTCACTCGTCTGCTCGGGGCAGCGGATGCGCACTGCGGACAGCAAGTGGAAGTGATCCTCTGCATAGCGCCGCTCGAGCACGCGCATCGAAGGCGCATAGGGCAGCAGCGATTCCGGGAGGCCGGCCATGCCGCAGCGTCCGTCGGCCGCGCGCGCGGCGGTGTCCTCGAACCAGACGAACAATTCGTTGGTCGGCGCCGTGCTCGCCTGCTCGATGGGCCGGACGACCTCGGACGGCGTGATCGCGGGTTGGGCAGCCGGGCCGATCGGCCGGGTAGCAAATTCCGCGAGTTGTCTGACGAGCTGGTTGCGGGTCATGGTTCTTTAGGGCCCTTGCATCACACGTCTTTGGGATACGGCCCCGTGTCTGCGTTCTTTAGCGAATGCGGCCGCAGGACAAGGCCGGAAACCCCGCCCATTTCAGTGGCGCCCGATCCGGGCCTCCTGCGAACTCTCTGCAAGCAGCAGTCCTGAGGCCTTGATTCGTCGCAAATTCAGAGCTCAGGTGTTGGTGATGACTCGCTTCCAGAGCCGCGATCGATGCGGCCAGTTGCGTTCCTTTTGCGGGGCGTTTTCGCGGATGGCGTGCGGACAGCTCCACCTACGCTCTGGCCGTCATGTCAATGAATTCGCGTTGCGCGCCCATGTCATCTGAACGCCTTGCCCGGCTCGATGCCCGACTCGCAGCCCGCTGTGCGCGGCGCGGCGCGGAGGCGTTGGCATGAAGAACGAAGCCTTCCTGTACGACGCCCTGTACCAGGCGCTGAACGAAGCGCCGGTCCGCGGACGCGAAGTCGCGGTCGACGTCGAAGCCTACGTGCGGGAATACACGCCGCTGGTACGGCGCTTGGCTCACCAGATGATTGCGCGCCTGCCGGCCAACGTCGAACTCGACGACATGATCCAGGCCGGCATGATGGGCCTGATGGATGCCGCGAACCGGTTCGAGGTGACGCAGGGCACGCACTTCGAGGTCTACGCGGCCCAGCGCATCCGCGGCGCCATGCTCGACGAACTGCGCGCCAACGACTGGATGCCGCGCTCGGCGCGCAAGAGCCAGCGGGATATCGAAGGCGCCATCCACCGCCTCGAGGGCCGTCTGAAGCGGGCCCCGCTGGAGGCGGAAATCGCGGGCGAGCTCGGCATTTCGGTGGCCGAGTACCAGGACATGCTCAACGGTGCTCGCGGCTCGCAGCTGGTCCACCTCGACGACCTGGGCGCCGGGCACGACGACGAGGACTACCTCGAACGCTACTTCGTCGTAGATGGCGCGGAGCCCGCGGCGATCCTGCGCGACAAGCGCTTCCACGAGGCACTGGTCGACGCGATCGAGGAGCTTCCGGAACGCGAGAAGCTCCTGATGAGCCTGTATCACGAGCAGGACATGAACCTGCGCGAGATCGGTGCCGTCATGGGCGTGACGGAATCGCGCGTCTGCCAGCTACACAGCCAGGCGATCGCCCGGCTGCGGTCGAAACTCAAGTACTGGTAGCCGGGGCGGGAATCAAGGCGTCAGCCGCCGGCGCCCCGCGACTCCTGGCCATGCAGGGTCAGCTGGCGCAACAGGTGCCGCTTCCAGCTTTCAGTCGCAGCCAGGCGCGCCAGGTCGCCGCTCGCAAGCGCGCGGCTCTCCTCGCACAAGGCGCGGAGCAGGTCGTCCAGCAGGGCGGGGGCCGGAGCGGCGTGCCCGCGCTGCAGCCATGGCTCCTGATTCACGTGGCGAGCAGGCGCCGGATCAGGCGCTCCGCGATGTTGCGGGCATCGACATGGAAGGCGCCGGTCGCGATCGCGTCGCGCATCTGCTGCAGGCGGGCATCCGGTGTGGCGCGCAACCGGGCGAGCAGCGCATCACACTCGCAGGCGGCAAGCCGCTCGGCGGACGAAGCGTGATCGATCGGGTGCCCGTTCTTCATGTCGGCGCGGTTTCGGTGCTGATGCGTGGAATTCGGCAACGCAGGGGCCAACTTGAGCCATGCGATCTCATGATCCATCGTGGCGGCAGCCCCCCTTGGGGTATTCTTGATCGGCCGCCATCACCCCACGCGCCCTTTCCGCCGACGTCCATTCGAAAGATCGCCCGCCAGGTTCGCGCGTGTCCGATTCGCCTCCCCGACCCGACCCCGCCGCTTCCGCTGCCCGACCGCGGAAGTCGGGGCCATTGAGCGTCGAAGTGATGTCGGACGAGGAACTGCTGGCCCTGATGGTGGGAGCAGACCGGCCGGCCGACCCGTCCGTGATGCTGCAGCAGGTGGCGTCCCAGGAGCGCCGGCTGCCGCCGGCGCTAGGCGATCTCTTCGTCGGCACGTTGCTGGCGTCGGCGCCGGTCGGCATCTGCATGCTGGACGGCGGACTGCGCTACCGCGTGTGGAACGACTACCTGGAGCGCCTGCTTGCGGTGCCGGCCGCCGACGTGGTCGGCCTGCGGCTGGCCCAGGCGCCCGGACTGACCCAGATCGCCGCGCTTGCGGACGAACTGCAGCGGATGCATGCCGGCGAAGTCCAGACCACGCGCGAGGCCGAGTATCGCTATCCGCTGGGCGATCGCCCCTGGCTACGCGTCAAGTGCACGCCGGTGTTCGACCAGGCCCGGCGCTTCGGCGGGGTGTTCATCCTGCTCGAGCGGATCGACCGCGAGAGGTTCGCCGAGAGTTCGCTGGCAGCCCTGCGGCAGGCCCTGGAATCGGTCGGCGAGATGGTGCTCGAGGTGGATCGGCACGGGCATCTGCTGGATGCGAACGAGACCGCGTTGAACGCGCTGGGCTACCGGCGCGACGACATCAAGGGCCTGACGCTGGCGGCGATCGACGCGGGCCTCGATATGGAGGGGTTCGCGGCGGTCTACGACCAGCTGCGGACGCGCGGCGCCGACCAGGGCGAATCGCGCTATCGGACCAGGCAGGGCCGCGAGTTTCCGGTGGAAACGGTGATCCAGCGCGTCGAGCAGGCCGGACGCGAGTTCATCCTGCTGCTGTCGCGCGACATCAGCGAGCGCAAGCGGGCCGAGGAAGCGCTCACCGAGAGCGCGGACCGGTTTCGCGCCCTGTTCGACGAAAGCCCGGTGGCGGCGCTGCTCCTCGACGGCGGCTTCCGGGTCATCGGCGCGAACCACGCCGCCTGCGACACCGTCGGCTATGCGGTCGAGGACCTGATCGGCAGGGATCCGGAGTCTCTCGTCCATGTCGACGACCGGCCGACCTACCGGCGCATGCGCGACGAGATGCAGCGCGGCGTGCAGTCGGCGGATTCCACGGAGCGGCGGCTGGTCCATCGTGACGGCCAGCTGGTGTGGACCAAGAGCAGCGTGCGGGCGGTGTCGGCAGGCAGCGGTCTGCGCCACTACCTGGTCGTGCTGGAGAACTTCACCGACCGCAAGATCTTCGAGGAACAGCTGCAGGTCGCACTGCGCGACCAGCAGACGCTGTTCGAGACGATGTCGGTCGGCGTGGCACAGACCATGTCCGGCAAGATCCTGCTCGCCAATCGCGAGTTCGCCGAGATGTTCGGCTATGCCGACGGCGAGGTGATCGGCATGCCCCTGTGGGACCTGTGCGTGGACCGCGACAACCGCATGCCGGGCGAAGTTTCCGGGATGCCGGTGGTGCGCGCCTACCAGACGACCAGTGCCGAGGTGGTGCTGTTCCGGCGCGACGGCGAGCCGGTCTGGTGCCTGGTGCAGGCGCGGCCGATCCAGGCGGACGAGCCCGGCCTCACTGTCCTGCGCGAGGCGATCTACACGTTCCAGAACATCTCGGAAATCAAGCGGCAGCGCGAGGCGTTGTCGCGCTCGCTGCTCGAACTGAACGTGGTCCTGGACGCCACGTCGACGGCGGTGCTTCACCTCACGGACGAGCGCGTGGTGCGCTTCAACTCGCAGACGCAGCTGATGTTCGGCCAGCCGGGCCGCGACCTCACCGGCATTGCGTTTTCCGACCTGTTCGCCAGCGAGCCGGAGTACACGGCGGCAATGGCTCCGTTGCGGACGCTGATCGCCGCTGGCCGGCCGGCCTCGCTGGAAGCGCGCATGAAGGGGCACGCGGGTCCGATCTGGGGGCTGGTGTCCCTGCGCGCAGTCGACCCGAAGGTGCCGGCGAAGGGGACGATCGCCTCGATTCTCGACATCACCGAGCGCAGGGGGCAGGAAGAGCAGTTGCAGACCGCCCTGGCGCAGCAGCAGCTGATCTTCGATACGGCGCTGGTCGGGCTGCTGTTCGTCCGCGACGGGCGACCGGTGCGGGCCAACAGCGCGATGGAGGAACTCCTCGCGTGCGACCCGGGTGGGCTGGTGAACCAGATGCAGTTGTTCACCCACCCGACCGATCACCTGCTGCTCGCAAGCCTGGCCGAGCACTACCAGCAGATCAGCGACACCGGCGCGTGCGAGTTCGAATTGCACATGTACCGACGCAAGGGCGATCCGATCTGGGTTGCCGTGCAGGGCCGTGCGGTGAATCCGGAGCGCCCGGAACTCGGCTACATCTTCGCTTTCGTCGACGTCGACAAGCGCAAGCGCTCTGAAAGCGAGTTGCGCGACACGCTGTCGGAACTGCAACTGATCTTCGACAACGCGCTGGTCGGGATGCTCTATGTCGCGAACGACCTGATCGTCAAGGCGAACGCGGCGACGGAGCAGCTGTTCGGCTACGACGCGCGTGACTTCGCGGAGCTGCAGATCGGCTCCCTGTTCGCCGTGCCGGAGCAGTGGAACGATGTGCGCGCGATGCCGCCCACATCGATCGAGGGCGAGGTCGACGATGTGGTCGAGGGCGACGGCGCGTTCTCGTTCGAGCGTCTGATGCGGCGCGCTGACGGCACCACGTTCTGGTGCGCGGGCTACGGACGGCCGATCGAGCCGGCGGCGCCGGAGCGCGGGCTCATCCTGACCCTGATGGACGTCGACGCGCGGCGCCGGTCGGAGGAGGAACTGCGGCGCATGCGCAACTACCTCGACCTGGTGGTGGAGAACCTGCCCGTGCTCGTGTCGGTGCGCGAAGCCGAGAGCGGACGCTTCGTCAGCCTCAACCGCGCCGGCGAATCGATCACCGGGCTGACGCGCAAGCACGTGGTCGGAAGGACCTGGGCCGAGATCTACGCGCGCCCGTTCGCGGAGCTGTATTCCGAGCTCGACCGCAAGGCGCTTGCGACGGGCATGCAGGTCGAGCGGCCGCGCGACGTCATGCTGCGCGCCGACGGCAAGCGACTCACCGTGAACCAGCGCGTGGTGCCGTTGTTCGAGTCCCAGCCGGGCGCAGGCCGCGGCGAGGACGCGAATGCGCGCTACGTGATGTCCATCATCGACGACCTGACGGAGGAGGTGCGGGCCGAGACCGCACTGCGCGAGACGGAGACGCGGTTCCGGCAGTTCGCGGAGAACATCGACCAGCTCGTTTTCATCGTGACCGGCGACTTCGCCAAGGCGCTGTACGTCAACCCGCGCTATGCAGCGATGATCGGTGCGCCGGGCGAAGAGCTGCTCGACAATCCGCGCAGCGTGCTGCGCCACGTGCACTTCGAGGACCTGCCCGCGATCTCGCGCATGCTGCCGCGCCTGGTCGCGCGCATGCGGCGACTGCTCCGGTCGGAGGTGACGGCGCGGATCGATCACCCCAGTCGCGGGGTCCGCATCATCAACGTCCGGCTGAATCCGGTCCGCATGGAAGACGGCGCGATCCGGGTGTTCGGCATTGCCGACGACGTGACCGAGCGGACCAAGGCCGAGCAGCAGCGGATGGAGGAGGTGGTCAAGCAGCGCGACATCCTGGTGCGGGAGGTGCACCACCGGATCAAGAACAACCTGCAGGGGGTCGCCGGGCTGCTGCAGCACATGTCGGACAGCAAGCCGGAGGTGGCCGAGACGCTGTCGGAGATCGCGGGCCAGATCCAGGCGATCGCGCAGGTGCACGGCCTGCAGATCCGTTCGACGGGAACGCTGCCGGTGCTCGGCGTGGCTCAGGGCATCTTCTCGACGCTTTCGAGCATGTTCGGAGTCGAGGTGCGCTTCGAGCCGCCCCCGCCGGACCTGTGGCGCTATGGCCTGCCGGAGAGCGAGGCGGTGCCGCTGGCCCTGGTGATGAACGAACTCGGGACCAATGCGATCAAGCACCGCGCGAGCCGCCAGGATGGAATCACCGTGCGGGTCGCGGGCCGTCCGGACGGCATGGTGTTCGAGATCGAGAACCCGGGCGCGCTGCCGGTCGAGTTCGACCTCGGGCAGATCGCCGCGAGCGTCTCGGGCCTCGGTCTGGTGAAGGCACTGCTGCCGAGACGGGGCGCCCGGCTGACTCTGCAGCAATCCGGTGCGGTCGTGGTGGCGCGCCTGCAGCTGTCGCCGCCGTCCATCCGGGAGGACAGCGTCTGACGACCGCTTGAAGGAGTCCAGCGCGCACAATTGCGCGTGGACGAGGGGAAACACGATGGAGACAGCCAATCCGACGCTGATGGTGGTCGATGACGACCGTCTTGTTCTCGCCACGCTCGTGGCGGGCCTGCGGCAGGCGGGGTTCGACGTGATCGAAGCTGACAACGGCGACGATGCGATCCTGCTCGCGCGCAAGCACAAGCCGCGGCTGGCGATTCTCGACATGCGGATGCAGGGCAAGTCCGGCATGGACGTGGCGAGATACCTGGCTGCCAACACCGACACCGGATTCATGTTCCTGTCGGCCTTCGGCGACAGTGACATCGTGGAGGAGGCGACCCGCATGGGTGCGCTCGGGTACCTGGTGAAGCCGCTGGACGTGCGCCAGATCGTGCCTGCCGTGCGCGCTGCACTGTCGCGGGCAACCGAGATGCGCAGCAGTCCGCCGTCGGGCAGCGCTCCCGTGCCGGACGCGCAGGGGCGGGACGACTGGATCGCGATCGGAATCCTGATGGAACGACTTCGTCTGGACTACGACCGCGCCCTGCTGGCGCTGAGGGCGCAGGCCCAGGCCGAGAACAAGGATGTGGGTGAGCTGGCGGCGAGCATGGTCGAGGCCGCCAATCGCCTCAACTCGATCCGTCGCTAGGGGGCGGGCGTGTCGTATGGGGATCCCGGAGTACATCCATCGTCACGGATTCCGCCGCTGGTATGAACGCCAGCTGATCGAGAGCCACGCCTACCTGACGCTGGCGTTCGTCGCGCTGATCCTGCTCGCATCCGGGATCGAAGTCCTCGCCGACTCCACTGGCTTCAACTACTTCGCGATGCTCTTCGCTGCCGCGCTGGGCGGCACGCTCATGCTCGTGGCGTGGCGGCGCTTCACCGTGCTGCTGGCACGCGCCGAGCAGTTCGCCGAATCGGCGACATGCGCGAGCTGCAGGTCGTGGGGCGAATTCCGCGTGTTGGGACAGGAGTCCACCGTCGAAGGCGACCCGCCCGAGTCAGGACGCCCGCGCTGGCTGCGAGTCCGGTGCACGCGGTGCGGAAACGAGTGGCGCATCGGATAGCGCCTCGGGTGTACGCGATCGGCTGCGCCGATTGCACGTGCACCCTCGGCGGCACAGTCCTCGCCCGCGCGAGGACTGCCTTGTCTGGTGGTCGAGCTTGACGCGGCTCGGCGCTCGACCGAACCTCGACGGCAACGGCACCCACCCTCGCCCTCCCGCCACGCGGGAGGTCAGCGGGCACCCCACCCGCACCCTCGCCGCCCGGCGGGGAGGGCAGCGAACCCGCTTCCGAACGGCACTTCTGTTCGGGGAGGGGAGCCGTGCCGTTGGACTGCAGGCGGGCGCCCGGCCGCCCGGAGCACGCCTGCCTGACTACTCGGAGCGAGTGCACGTGCGACCCCGCAGGGGTCGTGTACACGAGCGACGCTACGGTCTTTCCCAAAGAGTGAAGTAGAAGGTCGCGCCGTGGCCTTCATTCGGGGCGGGAATGGCCTCGGCCCAGACCCGTCCACCATGGCGTCGGATGATCTTCTGCACGGTCGCGAGGCCCACGCCGGTGCCGGGAAACTCGTTGGTGCTGTGCAAACGCTGGAACAGGCCGAACATCTTCTCGGCAAAGCGCATGTCGAAGCCCGCGCCGTTGTCCTTCACGTAGTACGCGGTGCCGTCGCCCTCCGCCCGGGCGCCGAACTCGACGCGAGCCGCCCGGTTCCTTGACGTGAACTTGTAGGCATTGCCGAGCAGGTTCTGCAGCACGAGGCGAAGCAGCGTGGAATCGCCGTCGACCCGGAGGTTCGGGGCGACGACGAATTCGATGGCACGGTCGTCGTCCTGAGTGCGCAGGTCGTCGGTGAGCTCGCGCACAATCTGCGACAGGTCGATCCGCTCGCGCGTCAGTTCGCGGCTGGTCATGCGCGAAAGGCCGAGCAGGGTGTCGATCATCGTGTTCATGCGCTGGCTTGCCGCGGCGATTCGGCGCAGGTGATCGCGCCCCACGTCGTCGAGCGGCTTGCCGCGGTCACCGTAGTCCTCCAGCACGATGGCCGCAAAGCCGTCGACGATGCGCAGCGGGGCACGCAAGTCGTGGGACACGGAATAGGCGAAGCTGTCGAGCTCGCGCATGGCATTGTCGAGCTCGCGGGTCCGCTCACCCAGTTGCCGGTTGCGCTCATCGAGATCGGCCTGCAGCCCCTGTAGATCGACGACGTCGGGCGCGGTCCGCACGGCTGCCGGCTGCGCCGTTCCCGCATATCCGATCAGGGTGCCGCGTTTCGAATGAACCGGGCCGCCCGACAGGGTGAGGCCGACGCCGCCCGAGGCAATGTCCGGAATCGCAACGGAAGAGAAAACGCGTCCTTGCGCGAACGCATCCTTCAGTTCGGCAACCGGCGGCTCTCCGTCGGCTGGTTCCCACAGCAGGCGTCCGCGCAACTGGCCCGCATTCACGCCAGGGCCCAGCGGTCCGGCCTCGACCTCGACCAGTCGACCAGCGGGATCGGTACGCCACCAGAACGCCGCGGAAGTGGACAAGGCCTGTTCAAGAGCCGCAGTCGAGTTCCGTTCGCGCATGCGCAGGACGACCGCGATCGCGCCGATCGCGACAGCGCCCCCGACCAGGACGGCAAGAAGCAGCGCGGCCGGGCCGTTGCCCGCCGATGTCGCGCTCCACGCCGCCAGCGGCCAGGCCGTCAACGCGGCCATCAGCACGCCTGCCCGCGCGGTCCTCCGCCTGCTGGCCAAGTCGTCGCCTCCGTCCCCCGAACTTCGGCGATTGTGCAGCATCGACGCCTTCAGCGCGAGCCAAGCGAATCCTGCCTGACTCGTGACGAGCAGGGCGCCGCGCGCTCCGTTCGTCCTCTCGGACTACCGCGAAATGCCGCTGGAACGACTCCCTTTTCAGAGGGGTGGGAAGCCGGGATCGGCTCTAGCCTGCACGCTGGACTCCGAACCCTCCGGCACCCCTTTGCCGGTCCATCTGGCTCGATCAATGTCGCATCCGCCGGGTCATGCAGCGATTGACCGCCTCGCCGCGTCAGGCAAGGGCGTCGGCGACCCTGCGCCCGCCGCAGCGGCAGCGGGACCGTCACCCGAGGAGATTGAACTTCCGGGCGGAGGGTCGGGGTTCCGATCGATCGCGTGGCCACTGATCGGCGTGCTGGTGCTGGTTGCCGGCTGGACGGTCGGGGTCAGCTACTACTTTCACCACCGCACGATCGAGAGCGAATACCAGGCTCAGCAGCAGGCCCGCGGTGACCGTGCATCGCGTGTCGCCGAGTCGATCCTGGTGGCCGAGTACAACGCGGTCGGCCAGTCCGCGCTGGGGCTCGCACAACGCACCGACCTGGCGGTCGCGCTGGCCCAGCAGCCGGCCGAAGGCGCGCTGCACGCGTGGGCGCTCAGGTCAGGCCGCCAGACAGGCATCGGCCTGATCGAGGTCTATGACGCCAGCGGCAACCTTCTGGAGCGGACCGGCGAGGCCGATTCCCAGCGGGTAGCGGATCCCGACGTGGCGCAAGGCGTCCGGGATGCGCTCGAGGGCCGCGAGAGCCTCGTCGTCCTCCAGCGCCTGCGCGGGCTGAGCCTGCGCGCGGTCGCGCCGGTCGTCGTTGGCGGCCGTGCCGCCGGCGTCGTCGCCGTCGAGCGCCTGATCGGCGGCGAGTACCTGAAGGACCTCGCGAATCGCATCGGCGCCGAGGTGGCGCTGATCGAAGCGGATCGCGCCGTCGCCACGAGCCTCGTCCCCGACGACGAGGACTGGATCACGAAGGCCGGGCCGGCCGTCCTCGCGGGGCAGGTGCTGCACATCGCCCTCGACGGGTCGGAAGACATCGCGGTGCGGCCGTTGCCCATCAGGCCCGAGCCTCTGGCGATCGCGGTGTTCGTGCCGAACCAGCAGGCGTTCGCGGACCTGTCAGAACCTGGCCGTGCCTTCGGCATCGTCGTGCTGTTCACGATCATCGCCACGGTGGCCGCCGGGGTCTACCTGACCCGCTACCTGATCCGTCCGGTGAAGGCGCTGACGGAACGGGCCGAGGAACTGGCTCTTCGCTACGCCGGGCGAGCAACGCAACGCAGCGGGGACGAGCTCGACTCCCTCGTGGCCTCGTTCGAGGCGATGACGAGCGCGCTGCTGTCGCACTCGGAACGTCTGTCGCGCGCGCACATGACCGAGTTGCAGAACAGCCTCGAACTGCAACGCCAGTACGCGCTGATGCGACTGCTGCGCGGGCTCGCCGCCGCGGCCAACGAGTCCGATTCGGTCGAAGTGACGCTCGAACGCGCGCTGAACGAGATCGGCGAGTACCTCGACTGGCCGCTGGGCCGGGTCGCCCTGCTGCAAGAAGACGCGCCGGACCGGCATCTACCCCCGCGCTCGATCTGGTTCGCCCGTGATCCCGCGCGCTTCCGCGAGTTCATCAGCCTGAGCAACGGCCTTCCGATCGTGCCGTCGCCTACCAATCTGATCGGGCGTGCCTACCTGTCCGGCACGCCCACCTGGGTGTCCGACCTGTCGAGCATGAGCGAGTGGAGCCGGCTCGAGGAAGCGCAGCGCTGCGGGCTGCAGACTGGAGTGGTCATCCCGGTGATCGCGCATGGCCACGTGGCGGCCTTCATCGAGTTCTTCGCCGACCACCGGGTCGAGGCGACCAATGCGCTGCTTGAACTGGTCGAGGCGATCGGGGCGGAGCTGTCGCGGGTCGCGGAGAGACAGCGCGCCGAGCGCGAACTGCGGCAGCGCGAGCTCGAGGCCAGCCGGCTGGCGATGGTCGCCTCGCGCACTGACCAGATGGTGCTCATCCTCGATCCGCTCGGACGGGTCGAATGGGCCAACGACGCCGCAGTGCGCTTTTCCGGCTACGGGGTGCAGGAGATGCGCGGGCGCCTCGCCCACACGCTGCTGCACGGCTCGGAGACCGACAGCGACGCCACCAACCACATGGCCGAGGCGATCGTCCGCGGGGAGCCGTGCCGGGTCGAGTTCGTCGCCTACACCCGCGGCGGCGAGAAGCGCGTCCTCGAGGTCGAGGGACAGCCGCTGCGGGACGACCAGGGGCGTTACTTCCAGTACGCGCTGATCAGCCCGGACATCACCGAGCGCAAGCGCACCGAGGCTGCGTTGCGCGAGAGCGCCGAATACTTCCGGGCGCTGTTCGACGAGTCGCCGATTCCGGCGTCGATCCAGAGCACCGACTACCGGATCGTGCGCGCCAACGCGGCCCACACCCGCATGCTGGGCTACACGATCGACCAGGTGATCGGCAAGGACCCGATCACCTTCATGCATCCCGACGAGGTAGACGGCGCCTACGCGGCGCGCAACGAGATGAAGGTGACCGGCGAGCGCAGCCAGGTCACGTTCGAGCGCCGCATGCTGAGAGGCGACGGCAAGGTGATCTGGGTGCGCGGGCACACGGTGCGGTTCACCGATGCCAGCGGCGACCGCTACCTGCTGACCATGCTCGAGAACATCACGCAGTCGAAGGAAAGCGAGCGCGTGCTGCGGGAAGCGAAGGAACTGGCCGAAACCGCGAGCCGGTCGAAGTCGCAATTCCTCGCGAACATGAGCCACGAGATCCGCACCCCGATGAACGGCGTGCTCGGCATGACGGAGCTGCTGCTCGGCACGCCCCTGAACGACAAGCAGCGGCGGTTCGCGGAGGCGGTGTACCGCTCTGGCGAGACGCTGCTCGAGATCATCAACGACATCCTCGATTTCTCGAAGATCGAGGCCGGCAAGCTCGAACTGGAGTCGGTGGACTTCAACCTGCGCACGCTGGTCGAGGACGTCTTCGAGATGCTGGCGCCGCGTGCACACGAGAAGCGGGTGGAGCTGGCCGCGCGTCTCGGCCCGGAGGTGCCGACCGTGGTGCGCGGTGATCCGACCCGGTTGCGCCAGGTGCTGACCAACCTCGTCGGCAATGCGATCAAGTTCACCGAAACGGGGGAGGTCGTGGTGTCGGTCGCGGCGCAACCCGAGGGAGCCGGCCATCGCGCGAAGTTCGAGGTGCGCGACACCGGGATCGGCATGCGGCCGGAGGCGCTCGCCAAGCTCTTCACGGTATTCATGCAGGCCG
>JAOUJD010000034.1 GCA_029883565.1 Burkholderiaceae bacterium | reverse complement strand
GGCCAGAGTGGCCGTCTGTTCGGTCGCCAGGCATGGGCCGGCGTGCAGAGCGCGGGCATGGGCACGTTTGCGTTGGGCCGCTTTGCCACGCCGTCGTCGGGCACCGGCTCGTTCGACCAGTGGGGCTTCGTCGACCCGTTCGCGACCGGCTGGGGCATCAACAGCCTGGGTTCGACCTTCATCGCGTCGAACGCGCTGCGCGAAGACAACGCCGTCCTGTGGTCCTCGCCGACGTGGGCCGGCTTCAATTTCGCGGCGATGTACTCGTTCAACATTGACGGTGCGGAAAAGTCGCCGTCGGGCAACAATATCCCCGCCGCCACGCTGGCCGCCAAGTGGGCCTGGGGTCCCATCGCCGTAGCCGCCACGTATGACCTGATCACCAAGCCCGACACGGCCCCGGCGACCGTGGACGACCAGAAGATGACCCAGATCGGCGGCACCTGGGACTTCAAACTCGCCAAGCTTCACGCCGGCTATGCGATCCAGCGCGGCATCAGCTTCATCGGGCAATCTGGTATTCCCGGCGGCTTCGTTCCGACCGGAGTGCAGGCATTTGACAATGACGCCTACATGATCGGCGCGACGGTTCCGCTGATGGGCGGCTCGCTGCTGGGCTCGTACCAGTATTCGAACGCCAAGAACGTCCAAGGGGGCACCGGCGCCGCGGCGTGTGCGTTCGAGCCGGACTACTCGGTCTGGGGCATCGGCTACTCGTATCCGTTCTCGCGCCGCACGAACATGTACGTGGGCTACGGCCAGCAGTCGTGGGACGGCGCCATCAGCCTGGGTGGAAGCAAAACCGACCCAGTGAACCAGTTCAACAAGAAGCAGTTTGCACTGGGTCTCCGTCACCTGTTCTAAGCAAGAAGAACAGTCCGTTGCACTGTGAAAGGCCGCTCTTCGGAGCGGCCTTTTTTTCGTCCCTACTTTGTCGCCAGTGCGGCTGCCGCAGCCGGACGGAGGCGTTCCAGGAGGCCTTCCTGCAGCAGTCCGGCGCGCAGGCGCCGGACGAGCAGGTCGTCCGGCCGGCGCGCCTGCTCTCTCGACACCGACGCCTGCAGGTAGGACTCGATTCCCCGGGTTTCTCCTCTTGCAGCGATTTCTTCGGCGACGCGGTGTGCGCGTTCGAGAGCGGGATCGACCGACAGCCGCAACGACTCGGTCGTGCAGGGACGCGCGTCGAGCAGGCCCTTGCGCGTCGCCTGCGCCAGCGCATCGAGCGCCATGCGGCGATAGGTGGTCCACTTGCCGCCGGTGACCGTGAGCAGGTTGCCATGCTCGATCACGATGGCGTGTTCGCGCGAGATGGTCCGCGTCGCGCCGTGCGCACCCGGCGAAAAGAGCGGCCGCAGCCCCGCGAATGCCGCGAGAACGTCGCCGCGCGAAGGCCGGGTGGCCAGATAACCCCGCGCCGTTTCCAGGATGAATTCGATCTCGCTCTCGGCGGGCCTCGGGTCCCACGCCGGCCCGTCCACCGGAACGTCCGTCGTACCGACGATCAGCCGGCCATGCCACGGAATGCCGAAGAGGACCCGGCCGTCGGCGGTCTTCGGGATCATCAACCCGCGCTCACCCGGCAGGAAGCGGTGATCGAGCACGATGTGCGAGCCGCGGCTGATGGTGACGAGCTGATGCGCGTCGGGATCGGCCAGCCGTCGCACGGCATCCACCCACACGCCGGTGGCGTTGAACACCGCCTTCGCGCGCAGTTCCAGCCGTTCGCCCGTTTCTTCGTCGACCGCAACGACCTGCCGGATTCGATCCTCTCCGGCATCGATGCTCTCCACGCGAACGTAGTTCACGACGGTCGCGCCCAGGCCGACCGCCGTGCGCATCAGCGCGATCGCGAGGCGCGCGTCATCGAACTGCCCGTCCCAGTAGGCGACCCCTCCGCGCAGGCCCTCGGCACGGACGCCGGGCAGTTGCGCCAGCGTTGCCTCACGCGACAGCCAGCGGGTCGCGCCGACCCCGCGGTGCCCGGCCAGCGCGTCGTACAGGCCGAGCCCGATCCGCATGACCTCGCGCTCGAGCGGCCGATAGCACGGCACGACGAACTCGAGCGGATGAACGAGCTCGGGGGCATTGGCAAGCAACAGCGCCCGCTCCGCCAGCGCTTCGCGCACGAGTTTCACGTTGCCCTGCGCGAGGTAGCGCACGCCGCCGTGCACGAGCTTGGTGCTGCGGCTCGAGGTGCCGCTCGCGAAGTCGCGCGCCTCGATCAAGGCGGTCCGATAGCCGCGCGCGGCCGCGTCGAGCGCGATGCCGAGGCCGGTCGCGCCGCCTCCGATCACGAGTACGTCCCATGGCGTCGCATCGCGCAGCTGCGAGATCAGCTGCGCGCGCTTGATGACGCCCGGGCCGGTCATGCGGCCCAGTGCCGCGCCCGGTCGACGGCGCGCCGCCATTCCCCGACCAGTTCGTCGCGGCGTCCGCTGCTCATCGAAGGCTCGAACTTTCGCTCGGCTGTCCACAGTGAAGCGATTTCGTCGGTGCCGCTCCAGAACCCAGTCGCCAGCCCGGCGAGATAGGCAGCGCCCAATGCGGTGGTTTCCGTGATGACCGGGCGCACCACGGGCACGCCCATGATGTCCGCCTGGAACTGCATCAGCAGGTCGTTGCGGGCCGCGCCGCCATCGACCCTCAATTCGGTCACTGGCTGTGCCGCGTCGCGCTGCATGGCGTGCAGCACATCGAACGACTGGAACGCGATCGACTCGAGCGCAGCGCGGGCGACATGGGCCTTGGTGGAACCGCGGGTCAGGCCGATGATCGTTCCGCGCGCATCGGGGTCCCAGTGCGGCGCACCGAGTCCGACGAAAGCCGGTACGAGCAGGACTCCGCCCGCATCCGGCACCTGCCGCGCAAGGGCTTCGACGTCATCCGAGCGCGCGAACAGGCCGAGCCCGTCGCGCAGCCACTGCACCACCGCGCCCGCCACGAACACGCTTCCTTCGAGCATGTAGGCGGGGTCGCCCGTGGCGAGCGTCCACCCCGCCGTCGAAAGCAGTCGATTTGCCGACGGCTGCGGCGTCGATCCCACATTCAGAAGCATGAAGGCGCCGGTGCCATAGGTGTTCTTGGCCATGCCCGGCGTAAAGCACGCCTGCCCGAAGGTCGCGGCCTGCTGATCGCCCGCGTTGCCGGCGATGGCGATGCGGTCGCCGAACAGCGCCGTGGTCCCGACGATTTCGCTCGATCGAGTCACGCGCGGCAGGATGGCCCGCGGCACGCCGAAGATCGCGAGCAGGTCCTCGTCCCAGTCCAGTGTCGCGAGGTCGAGCAGCAGCGTGCGCGAGGCGTTGCTGACATCGGTCACGTGCCGGGCTCCGCCCGTGAGATTCCAGATCAGCCAGCTGTCCACGGTCCCGAAAGCGAGTTCGCCACGCTCGGCACGCGCCCGCGCCCCCGGGACGTGGTCGAGCAGCCAGCCAAGCTTGGTCGCGGAAAAGTACGGGTCGAGCACCAGGCCGGTCTTCGCGCGGACCTGCTGTTCGAGGCCGCGCTCCTTCAACTCGGCGCAGCGGTCCGCGGTCCGCCGGTCCTGCCACACGATGGCGTTCGCCACCGGGGTTCCGCTCGCGCGGTCCCACAGGACGACAGTTTCCCTCTGGTTCGTGATCCCGACTGCGCTGATGTCGGCCGAACCGGCGCCCGCCTGGCGCACCGCGGACTGCGCGCACTCGAGCTGGGTAGACCAGATCTCCCCGGCGTCGTGCTCGACCCAGCCGGGTTGCGGGAAGATCTGCCGGAATTCCTTCTGCGCGGAGGCGACGATCGCTCCGCGCCGGTCAAACACGATGGCGCGGGAACTCGTCGTGCCCTGGTCCAGCGCCAGCACGTACTTCGACATGGTGTACTCGGGATGCAGTGGCCTGTGCGTTTGCTGCGGGCAGCATAGACGAAGCGCGGGGCGCTTGGCAGACTTGGCCCCGATCTGAAAGACACGACCTTGGGAGACATCATGATCCTGCAGCGCCTCGTCCTTGCGGCCGCGTGCCTGTTGGCCGCCGCGGTGCCCGCCCATTCGCAGACCTGGCCGGCGAAGCCCGTTCGCATCGTGGTCCCCTTTCCGCCCGGGGGCACGACGGACATCGTGGCGCGGTCGCTCGGCGCCGAGTTGCAGAAGATGTGGCAGCAGCCGGTCGTGATCGAGAACAAGCCCGGGGCGGGCGGCAATATCGGCGCCGACGCTGTTGCGAAGAGCGCCGGCGACGGCTACACGCTGCTGATGGGCACGGTCGGCACGCATGCCATCAACCAGTCGCTCTACGCGAAACTCCCGTACGACCCCGTGAAGGACTTCGTTCCGGTCACCCTGTGTGCCGCGGTCCCGAACGTGATGGTGATCAATCCGAAGCTGCCCGTGAACTCGGTCGCCGAGTTCATCCAGTACGCGAAGGCGAATCCGGGCAAGCTGAACATGGCCTCCAGCGGGAACGGGACGTCGATTCATCTGACCGGTGAACTGTTCAAGACGGTCACCGGAACCTACATGGTCCACTTCCCCTACCGCGGCTCGTCCCCCGCGCTGACCGACCTGATCGCGGGCAACATGAACGTGATGTTCGACAACCTGCCGTCGGCGCTGCCGCACATCAAGAGCGGGCGCCTCAAGGCGCTGGCGGTCACTTCGAGCGTTCCCTCCGCGGCATTGCCGGGCGTGCCGACGATCGAGGCGGCCGCCAACCTGAAGGGCTTTGACGCCAGCTCATGGTTTGGACTGTTCGCGCCGGCCGGCACGCCGCGCGCGGTCGTCGACAAGATCCAGGGCGATGTCGCCAAGGCGCTGGCGGTGCCGGAGGTCCACGAACGCTTCGTCTCCCAGGGCGCACAGCCGGGCGGCAACACGCCCGATCAGTTTGCGGCATTCATCAAGGGCGAAACCGACAAGTGGGCGCATGTAGTGAAGGCCTCGAACGCGAAGATCGATTGACGGATCACGACCGGAGGCCGCCGCGTCGGGCAGCCTTCCCCGACATCAGCCTGCAGGCAGCGGCATCACGATGAGCGCCGCTGTCTATCGACGCCTCCTGATCGAGCGCCTCATTGCGAGCCTGCTCCCACTGGAGCCGGTCCGCGCCTGCTTCGAAGGCGGGTCGGCGGCGACGGGACGCCTGGACGACTTTTCGGATGTCGACCTCGTGATCGTCGCCCCCCTGGCGGCGTCGGAAACCGTGTTCAACGCGGTCGAGGCCGCCCTGTCCACCTCCACCGCCATCACGCATCGCTGGCCGGTCGAGCCACCGTCGTTCCCGGACATCGCGCAGCGCTTCTACTTCCTGGCCGACGCGCCGCGCTTCTTCGCGGTGGACTGCGTGGTGGCCACCGAGGCGTCCGTCACGCAGTTTCTGGAGTGCGAGCGCCACGGGGAACCCCTCCTGTATTTCGACCGCACCGGGACCATCCGCGCCCGGCCCGTCGACCAGCCGTCGCTGGCGGCCAGACGTGCGCACCGCTGGCGCCAACTGCGGGGCGCGGTTCCCGTCTACGCCATGCTCGTCGACAAGGAACTCGCACGAAACCGGCCGCTCGAGGCCATGGGGTTCTATCAGACGTTGCTGCGCGCGCTGCTCGAGGTGCTGGGCGTCGAGCACAGGCCGGACCGGTTCGACTTCGGGTGGCGCTACGTCGAGAGCCAGATGCCGGAAGATGCGCGCAGGCTCATCGCGCACTTCGCTTTCGTTGGCGACCCCGAGACGCTGCGAGAGCGAGCGCCTGAGCTTGCCGCGGAGCTCGCACGGCGTCTCACCGCCCCTTCCCGGTAATCAGGTGCCGCGTCGATCCGGCACCGCCCGGCCGCACGCCGCTGCCCGGCAGATGGCCCGATAATCCGCCCGCAATCCCGTTCCGATCCATGCCATCCACCACTGACCGCGCGCCCCTGCTCATCGGGTTGCTGCTTGCGACGCTGCTGGCCCTTGCGGTGTCCGGCTGGCGTCCCTACGACCGCGCGACGTGGCTGCTGGAAGTCGCACCGGTCCTGATCGCGATTCCAGTGCTCGTCGCGACCCGCGAGCGCTTTGCCCTGACCACCCTGCTCTACGTGCTGATCTTCCTGCACGCCCTCGTCCTGATCGGCGGTGGCGCCTACACGTACGCCCGGGTGCCGCTGGGCGCCTGGGTTCAGGAGTGGTTCGGGCTTGCCAGGAATCCCTACGACAAGCTGGGGCACTTCATGCAGGGGTTTGTCCCCGCGCTGATCGCACGCGAGATCCTGATCCGCGGCGACTTCGTCCGCGGGCGGCGCATGACCGCGTTCGTGTGCGTGTGCATCGCGCTTGCGATCAGCGCCTGCTACGAATTGATCGAATGGTGGGCCGCGCTGCTGATGGGGCAGGGCGCGGACGAGTTCCTCGGAACGCAGGGCGACCCCTGGGACACGCAGTCCGACATGTTCCTCGCGCTGATCGGCTCCTCCACGGCGATGGCGATGCTGACGCGTCTGCACGACCGGCAACTGGCACGGACGGGGACGACGCGCGCGTCAGTGCCATCTGTTGTCGAATAATCGACATCCGTGCAGCGGAATCCGCCGTTCGGCGGATTGCAGTTTCCGCACGACAATCTCATTGTCACAATTCGTCGTGATACTTCGATGAGCTGATGCTGTCTGGAGACGAGCGATGCGGATGCGTGTGTTGGAGAGGCAGAACGAAGTCCGGATCGAACTGAGCCGTGTGGCCGGTCGCCAGGACAGCGTGCTGGCCGCCCTCACCGCCTGCCAGCGCTCCTGCACCTGCACGGGCGGCCTCGGATCTCCGACCGCCGCCCTTTCGGTCCGCGCTCGCGGTGACGAAATGCAGGTGCGCCTGCGGCCCACCCAGGGGCAGCAACTCGACGTCGGCGAGATCTATCGTTGCCTGCGCCGCAGCCTGGTCGAGCGCGAGCGCCCACTAGCGGCTTCGACGCCCTGACGGTCCCGCCTAGAAGTTCAGCTTGAATCCTATGGTCGCGAGCTTTGCCTGCTCGCTGCCGCCCTGGATGCCGAACGAAGCATTCACTGTGAAGCGCTCCGGCACCACCGCGTAGCGGATCCCGGCGTTGAGCCACAGCGGGTCGCGCTGGTTCCCGAAGGTCTCGACCATCAGGTCGAGTCCCGGATGTCCCACCTGCAGGAACTCTGCCGCGATGGCCCAGACGGCGTTGGTTTCCTCGTCGATGCGCGAGTGGCTGGCCCCGAGGTTCAAGTGCACCAGCAGGTCCTTGCGCATCGGGACCGTCACGACCCCGAGCAGCGCCGTGTAGTCATAGCGCCACCCCATGCCGCTCGGCCGTGTGCCGATGAACGAATAAGCGAGCGCCACGCCCACCTGCTCGTCCGTCAGGTCGCGCAGGCTCGTCTTGCCGCCCGCCGCGGCCTGCGTACTGCGCTCGTCCTCGATGCGCGTCGTGGCGAAGGCGCCTGACAGCTGGGTCTGGATTCCGATTCCGCAGGCAGCTTGCAGCAAGCCGGAGCGAGCGGTCCGTCCATCGACGTTGAGACGGCTTCCCACGCCTTCGAATTCGCAGTCACCCCGATCGAGGACGCCCGCGTCCTCCGTCACCAGCGGGCGCGCTGCCTGAACGGCATCGCAGGCAAGAAGCGGGACCAGGACCGCCGCCGCGGCGCCAAGCTGCCCGACGCCCCAGGACCGCCGCACTTACTCCTCCTTGAACCGGGGCGCGCGGGGACGCGGCGGGCCGCGCCGTTCCTGCGGGCGCTCGCCACGCGGGGGCGCACCGCGCCCGGCGCCGAATGCAGGGGCCGGGCGCTCCCGATTGAAGGCCGGTCGCGGTCCACCGAAGCGGGCCAGCCGCATCACCATGCGCAGCGCCTCGTTGACCGTCTCCGAGTCCCGAAAGACGCGCGCCACATCGGGGTCCAGGGTAATCACCGCGGGCCGGGCCGCGGGTCGCCGGTCGCCTTCGCCCCCCGTCCGATCGAACCCGCCCGGGCGCGGTCCGCGCGCCGGCCGCTCGGCCCGTGCGTACGGGTCGGTGAACTTGCGCTCCTGCGCCGCACGCGCACGCGGCCCGGTACGCGTGCTGGCTGGTTCAGCCGGCCGCGGCCGCTTCTCGAATTTCTTCATCGACTGCTCCTGGTCGCGCCCTTGACGGCGCGGAAACGAGAAAGGCCGCCCGCGGCGGCCTTCCGGTTGCGGCACACAGTTTAGGCCGCTTTCTTCTCGTCGCGCAGTTCGCGGCGCAGGATCTTGCCGACGTTGGTCTTGGGAAGGTCGGCCCGGAACTCGATGTATTTCGGCTTCTTGTAGCCGGTGAGGTGTTCCTTGCAGAACTCCATCAGTTCCTTCTCGGTCAACGCCGCGTCCTTCTTCACGACGAACAGCTTCACTGCCTCGCCCGAGTTGTCGTCGGGCACGCCGACGACCGCGCACTCGAGCACGCCCGGGTGTGACGCCACGACGCCCTCGACCTCGTTCGGGTAAACGTTGAAGCCCGACACCAGGATCATGTCCTTCTTGCGATCGACGATCTTCGTGTAGCCCTCCTGGTCCATCACTCCGACGTCGCCCGAGCGGAAGAATCCGTCCGCGGTCATCACCTTCGCCGTTTCGTCGGGACGGTTCCAGTAGCCCGCCATCACCTGCGGCCCGCGGATGGCGATTTCGCCGACCTGGCCCACCGGCAGCTTGCTGCCGTTGTCGTCCAGGATCGCGATCTCGGTCGACGGCACCGGCAGGCCGATCGTTCCGGTGAACTTGTCGGTGTCGGTCCGGTTCGCCGTCGCCACCGGCGATGTCTCGGAAAGTCCGTAGCCCTCCGCGATCGGACAGCCCGTCACCTTCAGCCAGCGCTCCGCGACCGCCTGCTGCACGGCCATCCCGCCGCCGGCCGACAGGATCAGCCGCGAGAAATTCAGCTTCTTGAACTCCTCGTTGTTCAGCAGGCCGTTGAACAGGGTGTTGACGGCGGGGAACACGTGGAACGTGTGCTTCGACAATTCCTTGACGAAACCAGGGATGTCGCGCGGGTTCGCGATCAGCAGGCACTTGCCGCCGATCCGCATCGACATCATCGCGCACACGGTCAGGGCGAAGATGTGATACAGGGGGAGCGCGGTCACCGTCAGCGGGTACTCGCCAGGCTTGAGCTTCGACAGCGCCGGCTGGTACCACGCCTCGGACTGCAGCATGTTGGCGATGATGTTGCGATGCGTCAGCGTGGCCCCCTTCGACACGCCGGTCGTGCCGCCCGTGTACTGCAGGAACGCCACGTCCTCGTGGCCCACTTCGACCGGCTTCAGGTTCATCTTCATGCCGTCGGCCACGACCTCGTTCCAGCGCACGGCGCTGGGCAGGGAGAACTCGGGGACCATCTTCTTCACGTTGCGCACGACGAAGTTGACCAGCAGCCCCTTCAGGAAGCCGAGCATGTCTCCCATCGCACAGATGACCGCGACCTTGGTCGGCACCTTGTCGGCAACCTGCTGGAACACGGATGCGAAGTTCTCGAGGATGAAAATCGCCTCCGATCCCGAGTCCTTCAACTGGTGTTCGAGTTCGCGCGGCGTGTACAGGGGATTCACGTTCACCACCGTGCAGCCGGCTCGCAACACGCCGGCCAGCACGACCGGGTACTGCATCACGTTGGGCATCATGATGGCGACGCGCTTGCCCTTGCCGAAGCCCCGGCTCTGCAGCCAGGCCGCCACCGCGGCCGAGTACTGGTCGAGTTGCCGATACGTCATTTCGGCGCCCATGAACTCGTACGCGGGCAGCGAGCCGTGCTTGCGGAACGCTTCCTCGAGCAATTCCACCAGCGACTTGTACTGGTTGTAGTCGATGTCGGCGGGCACGCCCTTCGGATAGTTCTTCAGCCAGAACCGATCCATCTTCATCTCCTTGACTGTCTTATCGTTGTTGAGGTCCGAGGCAGCAATGCGCTGCTGCGCAGCGCAATCATCATAGCCCGGCCCCTTTCGCGGCGGATCACCGGGTAACTACGAGGCCCTGCAATCGGGCATCGCGTTCGTCCTTCGGGAGTCGCGACAGCCGGCGAACTTCCTCGTAGAAGCGCGGCAGGTCGCCGCCCGTCTGGGCGAGCAGGGCATCAAAGGCCGGCACCAGCGCGTTGTACGCGCCGATCGAGGCCAGGTGCGCGTTGGTCAGGTCCTGGGCGAAGAACCGGTCGTAGCCGGCGAACCCGCCCCACGAGGCCTTCAGTCGCCCGTACTCGTCCTTGAGTTCCGCGAACAGTCGTCGCTTGCCTGCCCGCTTGCCGTCATCCGGCTCCCCGCCCTTGAACAGGGCATCCAGCTGTTCGCGGTATTTCAGCAGAAGGTCGACGAAGTCCTGGCGCCGCTGCGCGAACTCGGCATACGACCGCCGCAGCGCGACGTCGTCCTGGGCGGCAAGCCAGCGCCGCACCCCTTCGCGCTCCACTGCCGTCGCGAACGACTCGTTGAAGGTCGTGTCCCCGCCCACGAAGACCACCTGGTGGGTCAACTCGTGGAAGATCAGCGAAGCCACCTGGGCTTCCGATCCGCCGATGAAGGTGTTGAGCAGCGGGTCCGGAAGCCATCCCAGCGTCGAATAGGCCGGCACTCCAGTGACGTTGACTTCAAGGCCGTCCGCCCGCAGCGCCTGCGCGGCGCGTTCCGCGTCTGCCCGATCGAAGTAACCGCGGTACCCGGCGCACCCGACGACCGGGTAGCACCACTCCTTCAACAGCAGCGACAGTTCCGGGGTTGCAAACACGTTCCACACCACATAGGGACGGTGCAGATCGGCGTATTCCGTGTAGCTGGCGTTCTCGGGCAGGCCCAGCGCTGTCGTCGCGAAGGCGCGGATCTGCTCGGCCCGCACCAGGCGCCTGCGCAGCGGCTCCGCCGTTGCCGGATCTGCGATGACGTCGGGAATCGGCCGCGCCGCGCGCATCATGGCCAGGTGCCCACCGATGGACTGGGCGTAGTAGCCGAGAGTGGAGCAGCCGCCGCCGAGCGCCGCCGCGACCAGGACGGCAGCCGGAATCAGGACGCGTGCGCGGCGAAGCGCAGTGAAGCGGGAGGATGTAGCGGGCGCCATCGGCGCCATTGTGCCGAAGCGGCAGCGGCCACGCCGGCGCCCCGGCGTGCAACCTACGGTGACGCGCGCTCGACTTCCCGCACCACCCGCCTGAGCTTGCCGCTCAGGCAATCCCGGCGCGGCGGCTGATCGCCGACATCCAGGGCGATGTCGGCGAAGCCCATCGCCTGGAAGTACGCATGCAGCGCGCGCCTGACGGCGGACGCTGCGGACGCCGGCTGCTCGCCGCCCAGTCGCACCGTCACCGCGCGCAGCGCCGTCTGCACGACCTGGAAGTCATGCACGTGGGCCCGCTCCTCCAGCACGGTTTCCAGGGCGAGCGGCACGACCGCCCCCACCCCACCGCGCGCCAGCGGCATCACCAGCACGTCGTCGCAGCGGCCCTCGACCGCGATGACCGGAAATGCAGAGCCGCAGGGACAGCGACCGCTGCGCATCGTCACGGCGTCGCCCAGGTCGTACCGGATCAGCGGCTGCACGCGGTTCACGAGGTTCGTCAGCAGAACCGAATGCGAGCGCTCGCCCGGAGCGACCGGCCGGCCCCGGGCGTCGACGGGTTCAAGGATCACCCAGTCGCTGTTGACATGCAGCTGGCGATGCGGGCATTCCCATGCAATGGCCAGGAACTCGGATGCGCCATACGCGTTGCGGACACGGCAGCCGAAAACCGACTGCAGGCGGGCGCGCGTGGCCGGCGCCATGCACTCGCCGCCGGTCCACAGTTCGCGCAGGCGCAAGCGCAGGCGCCCGCTCGCCTGTTCCTCGGCGAGCATTTCCGCCGCCGTGGGGTAGGTGGCCAGGATCGCCGGTCCGTACGCGTTGAGTTCGGCGACCAGGCGATCGATGGGCTGCAGCAGGGAGCAGGCGCGGACGAACGGCGTCATCCAGGGCAGCGCGCGCAACAGTCGCTGGACTGACGACACCCCGGCGAAATGGCCGCCGGTGGCGGCCACCAGCGCGTAGCGCTCGCCACGCATCCACGACACCATCTGGTCGACTCCGGCCGCCTGACCGCGAAAGCGCTGCGTCTCGAGCGCGTCGTAGACCGCAAGAGCACGGCTGTCATGCACGAACAGGCCAGGATGTCCGGTCGTGCCCGAACTGCTCCAGACAGCGTAGCGGCCGTGCAGCAGGGAACCCAGCCGCGCCGGGTCGGAGACGAAACGCTCGACTGTCCGCAGGTTCACCTCGGGCCGGGTGCTGACGCGATCGAACTCGCGCATCAGGGTGCGCTTGTCCACGGCCGGACAGTCGGCCAGGCACACTCGCCCGTAGTTCGGCAGCCCCGCATGCAGGTCCCGATAGAAGGGGGAAGCGCTCCGGGCGTGCCGCAGGAGATCCAGCAGGCGCCGCCGTCGGCACTCGGCGAGTTCCGCCGCGCCCAGCCGTGACCCCTGCCAGACCTGCCAGGCGGCCTCTGCCCACAACGCAGCGTCGAGGCCGGCGAGGAAGGGCAGTTCGGTGATGGATGGATTCAGATCGGACATCGGCCTTGAACCGGGCGGCGGACAAACGACCCCAGTTCAGTTCATTGTCATCCGCCACGCCGTCCGCACCATCCCCCAACGGAGGTACACGTCGCTGCGGCGCGCCGCGCGCCGCCGGCTCGCGCCTCAGGAAACGGCGCGTTCTACCTCGACCAGGCAGTCGTAGAACGTCGGTCCGCGCCCGATGTCCGTCAAAGCCTGGCTGGTCAATTCGTTCGCGTTCCTGTGATCGTGCGCAAGCTTCTTCCACCAGATCGACAGCGCCACCACGCAACCTGGACGCGCGCGATCGGTCACGCGGGCGCGCAACTCGACGCTGCCCCGGTCATTGAAGACCCGCACCCGGTCACCTTCCGCGATGCCGCGGTGCGCGGCGTCGGCCGGATGCACGTCGAGCGACGGCTCGCCCTCGGCATCCCGCAGGCTCGCCACATTGACGAAGGTCGAGTTGAGGAAATTGCGCGCAGGTGGCGAGATGAAGGCGAGCGGGTAGCGCTGCGCGAGTTCCGGACGGCTGATCGCGCTTTCGTACGGAGCGACATGGTCCGGCACCGGGTCGATGCCGAGGGCACCCAGTCGCTCCGAGACGAACTCGCAGCGACCCGACGCCGTCGGGAAACGTCCGTGCGCGAACGGAGCGTGGGGCGCGGGCAGGTCGAGGCGCTGCCAGCCGGCCAGCTTCAGCTGCTGCCAGTCAAAGCTCGACGTCGGACCGGACCGGACGAACGCCTGCGCCGCAAGCTGGTCGTCCGACTCCGCGAAGCACTCATCGCCGTATCCCATCCGCCGCGCCAGGCGCCGGAAGATCTCGCTGTTGGGCAGTGCCTCGCCCAGCGGCTCGATCGCGGGATTGTTGGCCAGCACGTAGTAGTGCCCGTACGACTTGTGCACGTCCACGTGCTCCAGTTGCGTCGTGGCCGGCAGCACGTAGTCGGCGAAATCCGCGGTGTCGGTCTGGAAGTGATCGAGGACCACCGTGAACAGGTCCTCGCGCGCGAATCCGCGCGCCACCTCCCCCGAGTGCGGCGCCACGGCGACCGGATTGCTGTTGTAGACGATCAGCGCATCGATCGGGGGCTCGGCCGCCAGCAGGTCGCGGCCGATGGTCGACATGTTGATGGTGCGCGGCCTCCGTCCGGCAAGCAGATCAGGGCGATACAGCGCCGCCTCGTCGACCGGATACGCGCCGCTCGTCGACAGCAGCAGGCCGCCCGCGGGATCGCGCCAGTGCCCCGCCAGCGCCGGCAGGCAGGCCACTGCGCGCACGGCGTTGCCGCCGCCGTGCGTGCGCTGCATGCCGTAGTTGAGCCGGATCGCCGCGGGACGCAGTTCCCAGTAGTCGCGCGCGAACCCCGCGACCACGCCGGCCTCGATGCCGCACAGCGCGCCGACCCGCTCCGGGTCGAACGCGCGTGCGCGCTCCGCCAGCGCATCGAAGCCGAGCGTGTGCCGGTCGATGTAATCGCGGTCCAGCCAGCCTTCGCGGACCAGCACATGGATCACCCCGAGCGCGAAGGCGCCGTCGGTGCCGGGCATCAGTGCGATGTGCTGGTGGCATTTGTCGGCCGTGAGCGAACGGTAGGGATCGATCGCAATCAGCTTGGCGCCACGCCGCTTGGCCTCCTGCGCGCGGCTCCACAGATGCAGGTTGGAGGCGATCGCGTTCGTGCCCCAGAACACGATCAGCTTCGCGTCCTGGAAATTCTCGACGTCGGTGCCGAGGCGCGAGCCGATGGTCGCGACCAGCGCCTCGCCGCCCGCCGTCGCGCAGATCGTCCGGTCCAGGAAGCTGGCGCCGAGCCGGTGGAAGAAGCGGCTCGCCATCGCCTCGCCCTGCACCAGTCCCATCGTTCCGGCATAGCTGTACGGCACGATGCGTTGCGGATCACGCGCAGCGATCTCGTGCAGCCGCGCGGCGATGTCGGAGAGCGCCGCGTCCCAGCTCACGCGTTCGAAGCGCCCCTCTCCCTTCGCGCCGACACGCCGCAGCGGGTGGAGAAGGCGATCGGGGTGGTAGGTGCGCTCGAGATACCGGCTCACCTTCGTGCACAGTGTGCCCGCCGTGGTCGGATGCGCGGGATCGCCGGCGATCTTCACGGCCACGCGCCGCCCCTGCTCCTCGCGGACCGTCACCAGCATCGCGCAGGTGTCGGGACAGTCGTGCGGGCAGGCGGCCCGCACGACCGTTTCGCCCGGCGCGGCCTCGAGTCTCATCGAGCGCCGGCCAGCGGCTGTTCGATCATCCGCGCGAAGAAGGCCTCGCAGGCCGCGACCTGCGCATAGCTGATGTATTCATCCGGCTTGTGCGCCTGGTCGATGCTGCCCGGTCCCAGCACGACGGTCGGAATGCCGGCCCGCGCGAAGACGCTCGCCTCCGTCGCGAAGCTCACCGCTCCGGTGCCCATGTGTGCCGTGCGCGCGACTTCCTGTGCCCACCGAACGAGCGGCGCGTCGGGTTCGATCCCGAACGCCGGCAGGTCCAGCCCTCGCTCGAACGCAATGCCGGCTTCGGGCGCGACACTGCGCATCTGCGGAACGAGTTCGCGCTGGGAAAACGCGACGATTTCGTTCTCCATCTCGTCGTGCGTCATCGACGGCAGGTTGCGCATCTCGAAGTTGAACTCGCAATCGCGCGGCACCACGTTGACCGCGATGCCGCCGTGGATGAGACCCGTCTGCAGGGTGCTGTGCGGCACCGCGAATCGGCTGTCGCGCGGTTCTTCCTTCGCCAGGCGATCGGCGATCCCGCGGATGTACGCGATCAGCCGCGCCGCGAATTCGATCGCGTTGACGCCCTGCGGCGTCAGTGCGGAATGCGACTCGCGCCCGCGCACCCTGCAGCACACGTCGCGCTTGCCCTTGTGCGCCACGATCGCCTGCATGTCGGTCGGCTCGCCGATGATGCAGCCGGCCGGCCGGATGCCGCGCTCCGCCAGATCCGCGACGAGTCCCTTGACGCCGAGGAACGTGGTTTCCTCGTCGTACGTGAGCGACAGATGCAGCGGCAGACGGTCCTGTGCCGCAAGGAAGCGTGGCACCCACGCCAGCGCAATGGCGATGAATCCCTTCATGTCGGCGCTGCCGCGACCGTGGATGCGACCGTCGCGATGCGACGCCCGGAACGGATCGCTCGACCAGTCCTGCCCATCGACCGGCACGGTATCGGTGTGGCCCGACAGGACCAGGCCACCGGTCTTCACGCGGTCCGGCTCCGCCGACAGGGTCGCGAACAGGTTGGCCTTGCGCCCGCTGGCGTCGTAGACGAGGTTCGAGCGCACCCCCAGGCGCGCCAGTTCGTCGCGCGTCCATTCGATGAGCCCGAGGTTGGAGTCGCGGCTGACCGTCGGAAACGCGATCAGGCGATCGATCATCGCCAGGGCCTCGGCGGACGGCGTTGCGGAAACGGCGGACTCGGCCGGTGCATTCATGGTCAACACCCGGGAAGTGGTGGGGTTATGGCGCGCGCTGGCACGCCGGCTGCGAGCTGGCCATTCTAGTGCGCCCCGCCGCCGGGTTCAGTACGATGTATCTCCCTCCGGGAAGGATTCAGACACTCAGACGTCATGCAATTGATCGACCGCGTTGTCCAGTTCCGCGCCGAAATCCAGCAGATCAGGCGCGACCTGCACGCTCATCCGGAACTGCGCTTCGAGGAGCAGCGCACCGCCGACATCGTGGCGGCGCGACTGGCCGAATGGGGCATCGATGTCGTGCGGGGACTCGGCGGCACCGGCGTGGTGGGCACGCTGAGGAACGGCACCGCCGCGCGCTCCATCGGGTTGCGCGCCGACATGGACGCCCTGCCGATCACTGAGATCAACCAGTTCGCCCACAAGTCGCTGCACCCGGGCAAGATGCACGCGTGCGGGCACGACGGGCACACGGCCATGCTGCTCGCCGCCGCGAAGTACCTGGCCGAAAGCCGACCGTTCGACGGCACCGTGCACCTGATCTTCCAGCCGGGCGAGGAAGGCGGCGCCGGTGCGCAGCGAATGATCGACGACGGACTGTTCGACCGGTTCCCGTGCGACGCCGTGTTCGGCATGCACAACTGGCCCGGCCTCGCCGTCGGCGAGTTCGGCGTGACGCCTGGCCCGATGATGGCATCGTCGAACGAGTTCGAGATCACGGTGCGCGGCCGCGGGGCGCACGCGGGCATGCCGCATCTCGGCGTCGATCCCGTCTTGGTCGCGGTTCAGATCGTCAACGGCCTGCAGTCGATCATCACCCGCGTGAAGAAGCCGATCGACTCGGCCGTTCTTTCGGTCACGATGATCCACGCAGGCGAGGCGACGAACGTGGTTCCCGACACGGCCCGTGTCGCCGGCACGGTGCGCACCTTCAGCGACGCCGTGACGGCTCAGGTCGAGGAACACATGAAGCGGATCGTCGCGATGACGGCGGCCGCGCATGGCGCCGAGGCGGACATGGAATTCCACTGGAATTACCCGCCGACGGTGAACCACGCGGCCGAGGCCGAATTCGCGGCGACGGTGATGGACGACATCGTCGGACCTTCCAGCGTGGTGCGCAACATCGAACCGACGATGGGCGCGGAGGACTTCGCCTTCATGCTGAAGGCCCGACCGGGAGCCTACGTGTTCATCGGCAACGGGGAAGGCGGCCACCGCAGCAGCGGCCACGGCCTGGGGCCCTGCACCCTGCACAACGCGTCATACGACTTCAACGACGAACTGATCCCGCTGGGGGCGACGTACTGGGTGCGGCTGGTCGAGCAGTTCCTCGCGCGT
>JAOUJD010000241.1 GCA_029883565.1 Burkholderiaceae bacterium | reverse complement strand
GTCCGCCCGAGCCCTTCCTCTAGTTTGGCGATCTGGCCATAAGTACTTGAACGTAAAAGAGAAGTCGTTCCGACCGTGAAAGAAGGCGCGAAACGCTCCACTTTTCGACCTTGCAACGCAACAATCATGCACCCATACTGGCACTTGATGGGTGCCTCTGGCGCCCGACCGCTGTCTCCTCCACCCTCCTTTAGGTGGATTCGGCCCGGCCTCACGGCCGGGCCAATTTTTTTGCGGCTTGCGCCGCAACCCCTTGAGCGAATAGAATTTAAGGCTTTCCGCGCGACAGCTTGCCGGCCAGATCGTCTTTTCCGGTTCGGCCCTTCGAGCGCGGCTTCAGTCCGTCAGCGATGCGGCGGTGCGCGCCTGCAACATGGGCACCGAGTTCGAGTCGATTGGCGGCGCGGCGCGACTGCGCCATTGCCTGGGTGAATGCCATGAAGACCTTTTCTGCGAAACATCACGAAGTCAAGCGCGACTGGTTGCTCGTCGACGCCAATGACAAGGTGGTGGGGCGCCTTGCCAGCCAGATCGCGTTGCGCCTGCGCGGCAAGCACAAGCCCGAATACACGCCGCATGTCGACACCGGCGACTTCATCGTCGTCGTCAATGCGGCCAAGCTGCGCATGACCGGCAGCAAGGAAGAGAACAAGATGTACTACCGGCACAGCGGCTATCCGGGCGGCGTCTACGAGACCAGTTTCCGCAAGATGCAGGACCGGTTCCCGGGTCGCGCCTTGCAGCTGGCCGTCAAGGGCATGCTGCCCAAGGGTCCGCTGGGCTACGCGATGATCAAGAAGCTCAAGATCTACGCGAGCGGCGAGCATCCGCACACCGCGCAGCAACCGAAATCGCTGGAAATCTGAGGGGCGCCATGATCGGCAACTACAACTACGGGACGGGCCGTCGCAAGAGTTCGGTGGCGCGCGTGTTCATGAAGCGCGGCAAGGGCGACATCGTCATCAACGGCCGCCCGATCGACCAGTATTTCCAGCGCGAGACCGGGCGCATGATCGCCCGGCAGCCGCTCGAACTGACCAACCACAAGGACACGTTCGACGTCATGGTGAACGTGAGCGGCGGCGGCGAGTCCGGCCAGGCCGGCGCGGTGCGCCATGGGATCGCGCGCGCGCTGATCGACTACGACGCGACGCTGAAACCCGCGCTGTCGAGCGCCGGGCTGGTCACGCGTGATGCGCGCGAAGTGGAGCGCAAGAAAGTCGGCTTCCGCAAGGCGCGTCGCCGCAAGCAGTTCTCGAAGCGCTGATCCGGTTCGGCAGGGCGGTGCGGACGTATGTCCGCGCCGCTTCAGCCGTCTGGCGTGCCCCTTTTCAGGGGATTCAAGCGGGGGCGGAAGGACCGATGATCCGTCATCGCGCGCCTATACTCGTTCCGCAACTAGAGGCCGCTCCAGCAACGCTTGCACGAGCGGCCTTTTCATTTGCCCGGCTGCCCCGGGCGGCCCGTGCATACACAACAGGTGTGATCGGCAAGTCGAGATGAAGTGGAAGCTGTGGGTGCGGAATCTGTCGGTGAGCGGGCCGCATGTCGCCGTTCGAACACAGTTTCCGTGGCCGCTGCGGGCGCTGATCGTCTTCGTCGGGGCAGCGCTCGCGGTCGCAGCCGGTTTCGCGCTCTACGAATACGGCCTGAGTCTGGGCGGTCCCGACCGCGATGAACTGAGCGCGGAACTGAGCCGGGTGCGGGCCCAGCTCGAGCAGGCCACGGCCGATCGCGACCGCCAGGCGACCGCGGCGGTGAGCTGGGAGAACCAGCTGAAGGTGGAGCGATCGGCGCAGGAGCAGTTCCGGCTGCAGCTCAAGATGGCGGAGGACGAGAACGCCCGCTTGAAGGCCGATCTCTCGTTCTTTGAAAGCCTGCTGCCGATGCCGGCGAACGCCAAGGGCATCGTGATTCGCAGTTTTCGCATCCAGGCCGACGGCGAGCCGAATGTGCTGCGCTATCGACTGCTGGTGCAGCAGAGTGGCCGGCCGGATCGGGACTTCGTCGGGGCGGTGGCGCTCACGGTGAATCTGCTGCAGGGCGGCCGTCCATGGGTCCTGCAGTTGCCCGACCCCGGACTGCCCAATGCGGGCCCCGCGCCTCTGGCGTTCCGGCACTATCAACGGGTCGAAGGCAGCTTCACGGTGCCGGCAGGCACGACGGTTCGCTCGGTCCTGGTCCGCATCCAGTCCGGCGGCGAAACGCGAACCCAGCAGACTTTCACGATGTAAGGAGGGGCGATGTTCGGCAACAAGACAACCACCACGCAGAAGACCATCGGCACGCTGATCGGCGCGGGCACTGTGATCGAGGGCACCGTGACCTATACCGGAGGCCTGCGGATCGACGGCACCGTGAAAGGCGACGTGCGCTGCGTGACCGGGGACGCCTGCATGGTCGTCATCAGCGAGCACGGCAAGGTCGAGGGAGAGGTGCATGCGGCCCACCTCGTGGTGTCGGGCGCCGTGAACGGACCGCTGCACGTATCGGAACTGCTGGAACTCCAGCCGAAGGCGCGGATCACAGGCGATGTGTACTACCGGGCCGTGGAAATCCATCATGGCGCCGTGGTCGAAGGCCGGCTCATCTACACCCCGGGTACCGACGCCCGGCCGGCATTGAAACTGGCGGCGAGCGGCACCACCTCTGAGACCTGATGAGGGCGATCCGCAAGTGGTTTCCTTGCCTATAATCGCCTGAAGATTCTTCTGGAGAGATGAACATGAACGCTGCTGTCGAGATGCCGGCACCCCTGATCTTCACCGACTCGGCCGCGGCCAAGGTGAAGGCGTTGATCGACGAGGAAGGCAACCCCGAACTCAAGCTGCGCGTCTTCGTGCAGGGGGGCGGCTGCTCGGGCTTTCAATACGGGTTCACCTTCGACGAAGTCATCAACGAAGACGACGCCACGATGGTCAAGAACGGCGTCACCCTGCTGATCGACTCGATGAGCTACCAGTACCTGACGGGCGCCGAGATCGACTACAAAGAGGATCTCGAGGGCGCGCAGTTCGTGATCAGGAATCCGAATGCCACCACCACCTGCGGGTGTGGATCGTCCTTCTCGGTCTGAACGGGTTGGCGGTGAGCGAAAGGGCGCTGCAGGCGCCCTTTTTCTTTTGGCGCTGGCGTGCGCTCGGTCACCGCAAGGGCGCCAATGCAGAGCTCGTCTGCGGGTGGCGAAGTTGCTCGCCGCAGCCAGCCCGCGCGACTCAGCTGGCTGGATACAGGGCGCCGAGAATCCGCGGCCCGAACGCACCGGTCGCCTCCGGGACGTTGCCGGCCAGCCGGCGCACGTGGCACTGCGCAAGCCAGGCAAACGCCAGTGCCTCGACCTGATCGGCGGGAATTCCGAAGGTATCGGACGCACACACACGGCGTGACCGCAGCCGCGCCTGGAGCAGGCGCATCAGGGTGGCGTTGCGCGCCCCGCCTCCGCAGACGATGACCTCCCGCGCCTCGGGCAGCCAGCGGTCGATGGCCTCGGCGATGGCTCGGGCGGTGAGCGCTGTCAGGGATGACAGTACGACCTCGGGGGCCAACTTCCGAGCGGGCGGGTGGGCGAGAACCCAGTCGAGCGTGAACAGATCGCGTCCCGTGCTTTTCGGCGGAGTTGCGGCGAAGAACCGTTCCGCCAGCAGTGAGGTGACGAACGCTTCGTCTGGCGCCGCCGTCGCCGCCAGCTGTCCGCCTGCGTCGAACGGAAGTCCGAAACGGGACGCCATCCAGGCGTCGATCAGGACGTTGCCGGGCCCGGCATCGAACCCGAGGACCTTCGATCCAGTCAGGGCCGTGATGTTGCTGATGCCGCCGACGTTCACGACGGCGCGCGGTTCGTCGTGGTGAAACGCCACGCGATGGAACGCCGGCACCAGCGGCGCTCCGTGGCCACCGGCGGCCACGTCGCGGCTGCGGAAGTCGGCGACGACGTCGATGCCGCTCAGCTCGGCGAGCAGCGCTGGAGCGTTGAGCTGGACCGTATACCCGAGGTCGGGTCGGTGGCGCACGGTCTGTCCATGCGCACCGATCGCGCGAACCGCGGGCGCCTGCACGCCGCTGGTTCGGAGCAAGGCGGCGACGCTTTCGGCATAGAGGCGCGCAAGGTCCAGGCCCGCGAGATGGGCGCGGTGGATCTCGTCCGCACCCGGCGTGTTCAGCGCCAGCAATTCCGCGCGCAGAGGCGCCGGCAGGGGACGATGGTCATGGGCGAGCGTCCGCGGTGGAGCGCTGGC
>JAOUJD010000240.1 GCA_029883565.1 Burkholderiaceae bacterium | reverse complement strand
GCAGGCCGTCCGAGCCGATCATCGTCTCCGGATAGGCGAGGATGCGCTCGACGTCCGCCTCGTCCATCGAGAAGTAGATGGCGCCCGCCGGCTGCAGCGCATCGATCATGGCGTCGTTCGTCACACCTTCCGCGGCCGCCAGCTCGTCGAGCGTGTGTCCGGCGGCGTCCGGCCGGGCCTTCGACCAGGCGATCAACACGCGCTGCGCCTGCGCCGCGGCATCCTTGCGCAGCACCGTGGACGCCGCCGTGTACGGGTAGCAGTCGAGGCAGACGTCCTGCGTGCGCCGCGCGCCGTCGAGCAGCGCGAGCGTCTCGCGCGAGCGGCCGAAGTTGGCGCGTCCGAGCACCTTGTGGTGCGACAGCACCTGGCGCACGCCGAGGCTGCCGGCGATCTCCATCGCTTCCGTCATCGAGTCGAGCACGCGTGCGCCCTCGTCGCGGATGTGCGAGGCGATCAGCGCCGTCGTGCCGCGCAGCGGCTCGCACACGCGCCGGATCTCGTCGGCGGTCGCGGCATGCGCCGGCGCGTAGTACGTGCCGGTCGAGACGCCGAGCGCGCCGGCGGCGAGCGCCTCGGCGACGCCGGCCTGCATCGCCGCGATCTCCGAGTCGCTGGCCGGCCGGTCCAGTTCGGACATGGTTGCCACGCGCAGCGTCGTGTGGCCCACCAGCGCGGCGCAGTTGATCGCCGGCGGCCGTGCTTCCAGCGCCGCCAGATAGTCCGCGAATGAGCCGAACCGCTGCATCGGCAGGGCCGCCGCGTCGGCCGCGACGAGGTTCAGCGGCGGCACGGCGGCGCGATCGCCGAGCGGCGCCAGGCTGATCCCGCAATTGCCGGTCACTACAGTTGTTACTCCCTGGCTCAGTTTGGGGGCCATCGACGGATCGGACAGGAGCAGCCGGTCGTCGTGGGTGTGGACGTCGATGAAGCCGGGCGCCAGCACGAGTCCGTCCAGTTCGACGACGGAGTCCGCGTCACCCGCCGTGAACGCTCCGACGGCGACGATGACTCCGTCGCGCAGCACAACATCAGCCTGGCGGGGCGGAGCGCCGCTTCCGTCGACGACGAGCCCGCCGCGCAGCAGTACTTTCCCTTGCATGTTTCCCTTGTCCTCCGGCTGCGGTAGTCTGTCCCTTCGAGCCGGCCTCGGCAAATCGAATCCCAATTGGTGTGGCAGCACAGTCCGCGCCGCCGCTGCGGCGTGGCGATCGACTTTCGGTCTTTGCGTAACAGGAGAGGGAATCCATGAGAAAACAAATCACCGGATGGCCGCGTCGTGGCGTGGCGCTGGCGTGTGGAGTGGCCATGGCGGCCAGCGTGGTCTTTGCCGGGCCGGCGGCGGCCCAGGGCAAGGTGCTGAAGTTCATCCCGGAGGCGGATCTCAGGATCCTCGACCCGATCACGACCACCGCCTACATCACGCGCAACCATGGCTACATGGTCTACGACGTGCTGTTCGCCACCGACTCGAAGTTCCAGGTCCAGCCGCAGATGGTGGACAAGTGGGAGGTCAGCAAGGACAACCTGACCTACACGTTCACGCTGCGCGACGGACTGAAGTTCCACGACGGGCAGCCGGTGAAGTCGGCTGACTGCATCGCGTCGGTCGAGCGCTGGGCCAAGCGCGACGTGTTCGGCCAGCGCCTGGCGGAGATGACCGAGTCGTGGACCGCTGTCAACGACAAGACGTTCCGCCTGAAGCTGAAGAAACCCTTCCCGTACGTGCTCGAGGCGCTCGGCAAGCCGTCGTCGAACGTGCCCTTCATCATGCCCGAGCGCATCGCGAAGACCGATGCAAGCACGGCGATCACCGATCCGACCGGCTCCGGCCCGTTCAAGATGCTCAAGGACCAGTGGGTGCCGGGCAACAAGGTGGTCTACGTGAAGAACACGGACTACGTGCCGCGCAAGGAGCCGCCGTCATGGGGCGCCGGCGGCAAGGTGGTCAAGGTCGATCGCGTCGAGTGGATCTACATCCCCGACGCCGCGACCGCGGCCGCGGCCCTTAACAGCGGCGAGGTCGACTGGTGGCAGCAGCTTCCCGTCGACCTGATCCCGGTCGTTGCGAAGAACAAGGACGTCAAGGTCGAGAGCGTCGATCCGCTCGGCTCGATCGGCCTGCTCCGCTTCAACCACCTGCAGCCGCCGTTCAACAACGTGAAGATGCGCCAGGCCGTGCTGGCCGTGGTGAACCAGAACGACTACGCGATCGCGGTCGCGGGCGATGCGAAGAACGGCAAGCCCTGCCCGTCGTACTTCACGTGCGGCACGCCGATGGCGAACACCGCCGGCTCGGAGGCGCTGACCGGCAAGCGCGACTTCGACCGCGCCAAGGCGCTGGTCAAGGAGTCCGGCTACAAGGGCGAGAAGATCATCCTGATGTCGGCCACCGACCAGCCGATCGTCCATTCGCAGGCGCTCGTCACGCAGGACATCCTGAAGAAGATCGGCCTGAACGTCGAGCTCGCGGCGAGCGACTGGGGCACGCTGATCACTCGGCGCGGTTCGAAGGAGCCGATCGAGAAGGGCGGCTGGAGCGTGTTCCACACCTGGTTCGTCGGTCCCGACATCACGACGCCGGCCCTGAACTCGCCGTTGCGCGGCGCCGGCGAGAAGTCCTGGTTCGGCTGGCCGACCGACGCCAAGCTCGAGGAACTGCGCGAAGCATGGTTCAACGCGCCGACGCAGGCCGACCAGAAGAAGATCGCCGAGCAGATGCAGGCGCGCGCGTTCGAGACGGTGCCGTACATCCCGACCGCGCAGTTCATCATCCCGACCGCGTACCGCACCAACCTGTCGGGCGTGATCATTTCGCCGGTGACGTTCATCTGGAACGTCGAGAAGAAGTAGCGGCCTGGACGGCGCCGTTCCGGCCAGCGCCGGAGCGGCGTCCTTGTTGTGGTGATACGGTCCCGGCCTCCGCCGGGACCGCTGCTGTGTTGCTTCCTCGATGCTCCGGTACACGATCAAGCGCCTGCTCGCCACCATTCCCGTGATGGGCGTGGTGGCGCTCTTCGTCTTTTCCCTGCTGTACATCAGCCCCGGCGACCCGGCGGCGGTGATCGCCGGTGACATCGCGACCGAGCAGGACATCGCCGCGATCCGAGCCCAGCTCGGGCTGGACCAGCCCTACCTGGTTCGCTTCGGCGGCTGGCTCGCGGACCTGGCGCGCGGCGATCTCGGCACGTCGATCTTCACCAAGCTGCCGGTGGCGAAGCTGATCGGGCAGCGCATCGAGCCGACGCTCGCGCTGACCGTATGCACGCTGATCATCTCGGTGGGCCTCGCGGTGCCGCTCGGCGTGCTGGCGGCGGCGCGCGCCGGCGGGTGGGTCGACCGCCTGGTGATGGCGCTGTCGGTGCTCGGCTTTTCCGTGCCGGTGTTCGTGATCGCCTACGGCCTGATCTTCACGTTCGCGGTCTGGCTCGAATGGCTGCCGGTCCAGGGCTACAGCAGTCTCGCCGATGGATTCGTGCCCTTCATCCGGCACATGATCCTGCCGAGCCTGGCCCTCGGCCTGGTCTACATGGCGCTGATCGCGCGCATCACGCGCGCGACGATGCTGGACGTGCTCGCGCAGGACTACGTGCGCACGGCGACCGCCAAGGGCCTGGCGCCCGGCACGGTGCTCGTCCGGCATGCGCTGAAGAACGCCGCCGTGCCGATCGTCACCGTCATCGGCATCGGCGTGGCGCTGCTGATCGGCGGCGTCGTCGTCACCGAGACCGTATTCGCCATTCCCGGGCTCGGCCGCCTGACGGTCGACGCGATCCTGCGCCGCGACTACCCGATCATCCAGGGCGTGACCCTGCTGTTCTCGGCGGTCTACGTCATCGTCAACCTGCTGGTCGACCTCAGCTACTCGCTGTTCGACCCGCGCATCCGGTACTGACATGGCGGCCGTCGCGCAGATCGCCGTGGCGCCGAAGTCGGTCTCGCCGACGGTGCAGAGGTTCAAGGACGCGCTGCGCCGGCATCCGACGGCGATCGCGGGCGCGATCGTCCTGCTGCTGATGGTGCTGATCGCGATCTTCGCCGCCTGGCTCGGCACGATCGACCCGCAGGCGCTGTCGCCGATCCGCCGTCTGCGGCCGGTGGGCGCCGAAAACTGGTTCGGCACCGACATGCTCGGGCGCGACGTCTACAGCCGCGTGATCTACGGAACGCGGGTCTCGTTGACCGTCGGGCTCGCGGTGGCGCTGCTGGCGACCTCGGTGGGCCTGGCGACCTCGGTGGG
>JAOUJD010000033.1 GCA_029883565.1 Burkholderiaceae bacterium | reverse complement strand
GTTCTTCGCAGTTTTCGTCGGCTTTTCCGCCCTGCAGATGCTGCGTGACAAGAAGCCCAAGCCATCGCGCGAACTGCCGAAGCCGCTGGGCATGTTCGGCGTCGGAAATGTCATCGGCTTCATTTCCAGCCTCGTCGGAGCGGGCGGCGGGTTCATCTCCATTCCGTTCATGGTGTGGAGCAACGTCAAGATCCACAATGCGGTGGCCACGTCGGCCGCACTCGGGTTCCCGATCGCGGCCGCGGGCGCCGTCGGCTACATCATCGCGGGCATGTCGGAACCCACGATGCCACCCGGGACGGTCGGCTTCATCTACCTGCCCGCATTGCTCGCGGTCGCGGGCGGCAGCGTGCTCACCGCCCCCCTCGGCGCGCGCGTCGCGCACGCGATGGACACGACGCGGCTGAAGCGCGTCTTCGCGCTGCTGCTGTTCGCCCTCGCCGGCTACATGCTCTACCGGGGCATCCGGGCGGCATAAGGCCCTCGCGCAGGCCGACGCGCACGGCCATAATCGCGCCCACGACATCCACGGCAACGCGGGAGCGGTGATGAGCGCGATCGAGCAGCTGGTCAATGCCATCGGGGACCCGATGATCCGGGAACTGGCGAGTCGCGGGCAGGTGCGCACTTTCCCGAAGAACGCCGTGATCATCAACGAAGGCGACCGCGGCGACACGCTGTTCGTCATCCTGTCCGGACGGGTCAAGGTCTACGTCTCGGACGACGACGGCAGGGAAATGATCCTCGACATGCACGGCGCCGGCGACTACGTCGGCGAGATGTCCCTCGACGGCCGCCCGCGCTCGGCGTCCGTCATGACCCTCGACCCGACGACCTGCTCGGTGCTCGCGCGGGACGAGCTGCGCGAAGCCATCGGCCGCAATCCAGACATCGCGATGGCGATCATCGAGAAGCTGATCGAGCGCGCGCGGATCGCGACCGACAACGTCAAGAACCTGGCGCTGATGGACGTCTACGGCCGCGTCGCCCGGCTGCTGCTGTCGCTCGCCAGGGAGGAGAACGGCAAGCTCGTCGTGCCGGACCGCATGACGCAGCAGGACATCGCCGACCGCGTCGGTGCGTCGCGCGACATGATCAGCCGGATCTTCAAGGACCTCACGGTCGGCGGCTACGTCACCGTCGAGAACCGCCAGATCACGATCAATCGCAAGCCGCCGGCCCGCTGGTAGCGCCGGTGAATATTCGACGGCGGCGGCGCGCAATGCGCCGTCGCCGGGTAGCGCACGCCGGCCTACCGTGACCACGCTGCATGCCGCAGCGACGAAGCACGGAGGGCCACCATGGACAGGCGCGCGATTGACGATCCGGTCGCCGGACCGGGACCCGAGGCCGGCCGGCGCGCCGGGGCTCGCCACGTCCTGGGCGGCTCGCTGTTCGTGCTGGCCGGCCTGTCACTCATCTCCTTTGTCGCGCTGTACCGCGCGCCACTGCCGACCGACGCGTTCGCCGCGCTGGGCGTGCAGCTGGCTGACGCCGCGGACACGCGGTCGGCGCAATGACGCAGCTGGCCGGATGTCGAATTTCCGACGCGGCGATGCCGACTGGTCGGCTGCGGGCTGCACCGCCGGCGGGCACAGTGTGGGCAATGCGGCCTTCAAGTGCCGACCAAACCAGGAGGAGACCCTGCAATGACCGATCCCATCGTCGTGGTTCCGTACAGCGCGTCCTGGCCCGCCCGTTTCCGGATCGAATCCCAGCTGCTGCAGGTGGCGCTCGCCGGCCTTCGACCCGCCATCGAACACATCGGCAGCACGTCGGTTCCGGGGCTGGCGGCCAAGCCGGTGATCGACATGCTGGTCGGGGTCGAGTCGCTCGATGCGTTCGAGGCGCATGCGGAGCAGCTCGAGATCTACGGTTACGAGTACATCCCGGAATACGAGCGCGCCCTGCCAGATCGCCGCTTCTTCAAGCGCGTGGTGCGCGGCGTGCGGACCCACCACGTGCACGTGGTGCAGGTCAACGGGCTGTACTGGAAGCGCTACCTCAAATTCCGCAACAACCTGCGCGCCGACCCCTGGCTGGCCGCCCGCTACGCGGAACTCAAGCGCAGGCTGGCCGGCCGCTACGAGCACGATCGCGATGCCTACACGAACGGCAAGACGGGGTTCGTGGAAGCCGTGCTCGCGATGCCGCGCCGCGCCGACACCGCTGTCCCGTTCGTTGCGCCGGCTAGCCTCGAGTCGGCGTGAACGTTTCCTTGTAGCGCTCGCGCAGCACGTTCTTCTGCACCTTGCCCATGGCGTTGCGCGGCAGGTCCGCGACGACGAATACGCGCTTCGGGACCTTGTAGTTGGCGATCTGGCCCTTCAGCGAGCCGGTGACGGCGGCAGCGTCGAAGGCGGCGGGCTCGCGGCTGACGACCACGGCGGCCACCGCTTCGCCGAAGTCCGGATGCGGCAGGCCGATCACGGCCGATTCGACCACGCCCGGCATCTCGTCGATGTAGCCCTCGATCTCCTTCGGATACACGTTGTATCCGCCGGAAATGATCAGGTCCTTGGAGCGGCCCACGAGCGTCAGGTAGTGGTCCGGGATCCCTTTGCCGCCGAAGTGCCCGACGTCGCCCGTCCTGAACCAGCCATCGGAGGTGAATTCCTCGCGAGTCTTCTCCGGCATGCGCCAGTAGCCCGGGAAGACGTTCGGCCCGCGCACCTGCACGTTGCCGATCTCGCCCACCGTGCACGGCGCGCCGTCGTCGCGCATCAGGCGCACGCCGACCCCGGGCAGGGGCTCGCCCACGGTGCCGGCGATGCGCGGACCGCGCTCGGGAAAGTACGGGTTCGACACGAGCATGACCGTCTCGGACATGCCGTAGCGCTCGAGGATCACCTGGCCCGTCCTCTCCTCGAACTGCTTGTGCGTCTCGGCCAGCAGCGGCGCCGAACCGGAGATGAAGAGGCGCATCGAGCGACAGTGCTGGCGGCCGAACGCCGGCTCGGACAGCAGCCGCGTGTAGTAGGTGGGCACGCCCATGAAGACCGTCGAGCGCGGCAGGTGCCTGAGCGCCGCAGCTAGATCGAACTTCGCCAGCATGATCGTCTTCGCGCCGGCGAGCAGCGCCGCATGCGAGGCCACGAACAGGCCGTGCACATGGAACAGCGGAAGCGCGTGCAGCAGGACATCACGGCGCCCGGCGTCCCGCTCGGACTTGAAGCCCCAGAACTCGTCCAGCGTCAGGGCGTTGGAAGCGAGATTCCCGTGCGTCAGCATCGCGCCCTTGCTGCGTCCCGTGGTGCCCGACGTATAGAGGATCGCGGCAAGGTCGCGGGCCGCGCGCCGCGCCGTCGCAAACGCGTCCTGGAACGGCGCGGCGCGTGCGAGCAGCGTGCCGTCGCGGCGTTCTCCGAGCGTCTCCACGTGCCGGCAGCCCGCCGCGCTGGCCAGTTGCCGGATCTCGTCGAACCGCGCGGGCGTGCACACCACGACCGACGGCTCGGCGTCCTTCAGGAAGTACTCCAGCTCGGCGCGCTGGTAGGCGGTGTTGAGCGGCAGGTAGACCAGCCCCGCGCGCAACGTCGCGAGGTACAGCATCAGGCATTCGGGCGACTTCTCGACCTGCACCGCCACGCGCGCCCCGGCCTCCAGGCCCAGTGATGCCAGCCAGTTGGCGATGCGGCCGCTGGCGCGGTGCATGTCGCGCCACGTATAGAACGCGCCCTCGCCGGTTTCGATGCAGGTTGAGTCGAGGTCCGCCGGAAAGCGGCTCTCAGCCAGCGAGTAGAAGTTCCCGTTCTTCATCGGTCCGGTCTCCCGAGGACGCCGCCGGTCAGCGCGGGCAAGGCCGGGTTCCCGGCGCCGGCGATCTTCGGGGGAGTCTCCTGAAATGTGTCTCTGGTATCGGTGGACAGTCCGGCGGCTCTTGCGGCCGCCTCGGCCGTAATCATGCCAGTCGGGCGACCGCCTGTGAGTGCACGACGGTCCCGTCGAGGAAGCGCTCGTGGTTCTCCTCGACCCGATCGAGGTCGTACAGATAGTTGACCATCACGCCGCAGGACTGCTGCAGGCCATTGCGGGACAGATCCGCCGCCCAGTTGATGCGCTGCAACCGCGCACCGTTGTTGAGGTGGAACTTCGCCACGGCGTCGCCCTCCGGGGCGGCCGAGACGTGGCGCAGGTAGATCGATGCCAGCGCGAGCAGCGCCTTGCGCTCGTCTTCCAGCACGTTGTCCGGATGCCACTGCCGCTCGAGGCGCTCGCGCATCCGTGCCTTGCCGAGATCGAGCACATCGCGCGCCTGCTCCCACCGCTGCCGCAGCGGCTCCTTCAGGCGCTCGGCCATCGCCTCCGGCGGCGAATCGAGCCACCGGACGAATCCCGGGATTGGCGACAGAGTGCAGAAGGTCTTGATCGAAGGGAACTCGCTCTTCAGCTGCTCCGCCACGCGCTTGATCAGGAAGTTGCCGAGCGATACACCGCGCAGACCAGGCTGGCAGTTGCTGATCGAGTAGAAGGCCGCGACCTTGAAGCGCCGGCGTTCCAGGACCGGCGATTTCTTCTCGATCAACGGCGTGATCGCGGGCGGCAGGTCGTCGAGCAGGGCGACCTCGACGAAGATCAGTGGTTCGCCCGGCAGTTGCGGATGGAAGAAGGCGAAGCAGCGCCGGTCGGGCTGCAGGCGCCGGCGCAGGTCGTCCCAGCCGTCGATGGCGTGCACCGCCTCGTGCTGGATGATCTTCTCCAGCAGACGTGCCGGCGAAGCCCAGTCGACCTGCTGCATTTCGAGGAAGCCGGGGTTGAACCACGACGAGAGCAGATGCAGCAGGTCGGACTCGACTGCGGCGAGATTCGGGTGATGCTGGAGCGCGCGCAGCAGCGCCCTGCGCATCTGGACGATCGCGATGGTGCCGCCCGGAGCGCGATTCAGCCGTCGCAGCAGTTCCTGGCGGGGCGGCTCGGCCAGGCTCGTCAGATGCACGAGCCGTTCCGCGCTCGGCGATTCGGCGTACCGCTCGGCCGCGACCAGCACCGCCGTCGGATCCGGGTTGAACGCCGTCGCCAGTTGCTCGAAGAAGATCACGTGCGCCGCTTCCGGCAGGTTCCGATAGTGCTCGATGGCCTGCGCCGCGAGCCCCGCGCTGTTGGCCTCGCCCCGCGCCGACAGCAAGTGCCTGCAGGTGCGCATCAGCGCATCCAGCTCGCGCTGCGCGATCAGGCGCTGGGCGGCGTCGCGGATCGAGTCGAGCAGCGTCACGGGGTCTTGCCGGAGCGTGTGAAGTACAGGTAGAAGCCGATGCCGAGCACCACCATCGGCAGCGACAGCCATTGCCCGGCGGACAGGCCGAGCGGCATCGCGCCATAGAGCGCCTCCGGCTCCTTGAACATCTCGCCGATGATCCGCAGCACGCCGTAGGCAATCAGGAACAGGCTGCCGACGGTTCCGGGAATCCGCGGACGCCGCGAGTACAGCCACAGGATGGCGAACAGCACCACGCCTTCCAGCGCGAACTGGTAGAGCTGCGACGGATGCCGCGGCGTCATGTCTCCGGATGCCGGGAAGATCACCGCCCACGGCAGCGCCGGGTCGGCCACGCGGCCCCACAGTTCGCCGTTGATGAAGTTGCCGATGCGCCCCGCGCCGAGGCCGAGCGGCACCAGCGGGACGACGAAGTCCGCGACTTTCAGGAAGGACTTGCGGCGGCTCTTCGCGAACCACGCCATCGCGATGATCACGCCGATGATGCCGCCATGCGATGCCATGCCCCCCTTCCACACGGCGAAGATCTCGAGCGGATGCTGCAGGTAGTACGACGGCGGGCCGTAGAAGATCACGTGTCCGAGGCGGCCGCCGACGATGACGCCGATCATCCCGAAGAACAGCAGGTCATCGACGTCAGCCGGGCCCATGTCGCGCCACGGATCGCGCGCCCGCAGTTTTCCGAGGACCAGGAACAGCGCGAAGCCCAGCAGGTACATCAGGCCGTACCAGCGGATGGCGAGCGGACCCAGTTCGATCGCGATCGGGCTCAGGTTGTGGACGTAGTGCACCCGCGTTCCTCCGTCACTCGTTGGCCTATTATTGCTTGTTTCCCATCCAGCCTCGCAGGCCTCACGTCATGGCGTACAACAACCGGTCCCGCAACGTCACCCAGGGCATCGCCCGCTCGGCCAATCGCGCCATGTACTACGCGATGGGCTACAAGGACGAGGACTTCGACAAGCCGATGATCGGCGTGGCCAATGGCCACTCGACCATCACGCCGTGCAATTCCGGCCTGCAGAAGCTCGCCGACGCCGCGATCGCGGCGATCGCCGACTGCGAGGCCAATTCCCAGGTGTTCGGCACGCCGACGATCTCCGACGGAATCGGCATGGGCACCGAGGGGATGAAGTACTCGCTGGTGTCGCGCGAGGTGATCGCCGACTGCATCGAAACCTGCGTCAATGGCCAGTGGATGGACGGCGTGATCGTGATCGGCGGCTGCGACAAGAACATGCCCGGCGGCATGATGGCCATCGCGCGCTGCGACGTTCCGGCGATCTACGTGTACGGCGGAACCGTGAAGCCGGGGCACTACAAGGACAAGGACCTCACCATCGTGTCGGCGTTCGAAGCGGTGGGCGAGTTCACCGCCGGCCGTCTGAGCGAGACCGACTTCAAGGAAATCGAGCGCCGCTGCATCCCGGGTTCCGGTTCCTGCGGCGGCATGTACACGGCCAACACGATGAGTTCCTCGTTCGAGGCGCTCGGCATGTCGCTGCTGTACTCGTCGACCCAGGCCAACCCCGACCAGGAAAAGGTCGATTCCACCGCCGCGGCGGCACGCGTGCTGGTCGATGCGATCAAGAACAACCTGCGGCCGTCGGACATCATCACCCGCAAGTCGATCGAGAACGCGATCAGCCTGATCATGGCGGTCGGCGGTTCGACCAACGCGGTGCTGCATTACCTCGCGATCGCCCACTCGGCCGGCATCCCGTGGACGATCGACGACTTCGAGACGATCCGCCGGCGGGTGCCGGTGCTGTGCGACCTGAAGCCCTCCGGTCGCTACGTCGCCACCGACCTGCACGTCGCGGGCGGCATTCCCCAGGTGCTGAAGATCCTGCTCGCCAACGGCCTGCTGCACGGCGATTGCATGACGATCACGGGCAGGACGATGGCCGAGATGCTGGCGGACATCCCGGCCGAGCCCCGCGCCGGCCAGGACGTCATTCGCCCGTTCTCCAACCCGCTCTACAAGCAGGGGCACCTGGCCATCCTGAAGGGCAACCTTGCGCCCGAAGGCTGCGTGGCCAAGATCACCGGGCTGAAGAACCCGGTCATCACCGGACCGGCGCGAGTCTTCGAGTCCGAGGACGACGCGATGGCCGCCATCATGGGCGACCGCATCCGACCGGGCGACGTGCTGGTGATCCGCTATGAAGGGCCGAAGGGCGGCCCCGGAATGCGCGAGATGCTGTCACCGACCTCCGCGCTGATCGGCAAGGGGCTGGGCGAGAGCGTCGGCCTGATCACGGACGGACGCTTCTCGGGCGGCACCTGGGGCATGGTGGTCGGCCACGTTGCGCCGGAAGCCTACGTCGGCGGCAACCTGGCCCTGGTGCACGAAGGCGACTCGGTCACCATCGACGCCCACAAACTGCTGCTCCAGGTGAACGTCAGCGACGAGGAACTCGCGCGCCGCCGCACCGCATGGAAACAGCCCGCGCCGCGCTACACCCGCGGCGTGCTCGCTAAGTTCGCCAAGCTTGCCTCCACTGCGAGCAAGGGCGCGATCACGGACGAGAAGTTGTTCTAGCCGAGTGCCTCGGGTGTATGCGTTCGGCCGCGCCGATCGCACGTGCACCCTCGGCGGCACAGTCCTCGCTCGCGCGAGGACTGCCTTGTCCGGCCGGTCGGGCTTGAGGCGGCTCGGCGCTCGACCGAATCGCAACGGCAACGGCACGGACCCGAAGCCCGCCTGCCTGACTACCCGGAGCGAGTGCACGTGCGACCCCGCAGGGGTCGCGTACACGAGCGACGCGCGGCTACCTCCGTCGCCGCGCCTTGTTGGCGTCCAGCGCGCGCTGGATGCGCAGCTTCTTGATCTTGTCGATTTCGTCGAACGCCTTCTTCTTGTCCATGCCAAGGCGGCGCTCGACGAGTTCGAACCATAGGAATGCGAGCACGAAGGGCACCGTGATCCACCACCAGGACAGCGTGGCAAACACGCTGATCTCGAGCAGCTTCAGCACGATCAACACAACACCGAGCCAAATCAACCACATGGCATCCACCCGCGCACTGTGACAGCCGCGACACTATAGCCGTGGGCCCACGGGGGATAAACGAGGAAAAGGGGTCAACCGGGGGGACAGCCGCACGTTAAAATGGCATGTTGCAGCAAGGCCAAGACCACGATCACACACACCACTCAACGGAGTCCCGGATGAAGAAAGCTATTGCAGTCGCAGCGCTTGGACTGCTCGCCGTCAACGCGCCGGCGTTCGCAAGCATGGACCTGGCGAAACAGAAGAACTGCCTCGCGTGCCATGCGGTCGACAAGAAGCTGGTAGGCCCCTCCTACAAGGACGTGGCCGCCAAGTACAAGAGTGACAAGGGTGCCCAGGCGAAACTGGCCCAGAAGATCCGCGAAGGCGGCGTCGGTGCGTGGGGCCAGGTTCCGATGCCCGCCAACCCGCAGGTGAGCGAGCCGGAAGCGCAGACCCTGGCGAAATGGGTGCTGTCGCAATAGGGGCCACGGCTGGCCGACGCCAGCCACAGAGCACAACGGGGCGCCACGGCGCCCCGTTTTCATTCCGCGGCGGAATGCCTTCGGCCCGCTACCTGGTCACCGCGACGGCGGTCGGGCGACCCGAAATGAGTTCGGCCAGCAACTGCCCGCTCCCCGCGGCGAGAGTCCACCCCAGGGTGCCGTGCCCGGTGTTCAGGAACAGCCCGCGGATCGGAGTGGCACCGAGGTACGGGACGTTGGACGGCGTCAAGGGGCGCATTCCGGTCCAGTAGCGCGGCCGCGAGTAGTCGCACGCGCCCGGGAAGAGCGCCTGCGTGCGGCGGGTCAGCGCCTCGCAGCGCACCAGGTTGAGGTCGCGCCGGTGGCCGGCCAGTTCGGCCGTTCCGGCCACCCGCAGGGAGTCACCGAGCCGGGAAAACACCAGCTTGTACTCATCGTCAGTCAGGCTGACGGTGGGCGCTGCCGAGGGATCGCTGATGTCGAACGTCGCCGAATAGCCCTTCGCCGGATAAATCTGCAGCCGGAGCCCGAGCGGCGCCAGCAGGGGAACCGATCCCACGCCGAGGGCGACCACGACCGCGTCGGCCGTGTGCCGCACCGGCCAGCCGTCGGCGCCGATGGCCTCGACCGCGGTGAGGCGCCCGCCGGCGGTAACGATGCGGGTAACCGTGGAGTTGAAGAGGAACCGGACTCCACCGGCCTGCGCCTTGTCCGCCAGCTGGGCGGCGAAACGGTGGGCGTCGCCGGACTCGTCCTCGGCACAGTAGTCCGCACCCGCGATCCGGTCGCGCGCCGGGGCCAACGCCGGCTCCAGAGCCACCGCCTCGTCGGCCGACAGCGATACGCGGGCGCACCCCAGTTGGCTCATCAGGGCGGCGGTCCGGGCCGACGCCTCGAAGTCGTGGCGGTCCGTATAGAAGTGCAGGATGCCTCGGCCGCGGCGGCCGTACTCGAGACCGAGGCCTTCCCGCAGCTCGGCCAGCGCCCGCCGGCTGTGCAGTCCAAGCGCCACCAGGCGGCGGATATTGCGGGCCGTTCGGTGCGGCAGGCATTCGCGCAGGAAGGCCAGGCCCCACAGCCACTGCCGCAGCTCCGGCTGCAGGCGAAAGAGCAGGGGCGCGTCGTCCTTGCCGAGCCACCGGAGGATCTTCAGGGGCGCGCCGGGGTTGGCCCATGGCTCCGAGTGGCTGACGGAAACCTGGCCGCCGTTGGCGAAGCTCGTTTCCAGCGCCACGGCCGGCTGGCGCTCGAATACCGAGACCTCGTGCCCGGCCGCCCGCAGGAACCAGGCGCTCGTTGTTCCCACGACACCGCCGCCCAAGACGAGTACGCGCACCCCGACCCTCCCGCAAACCGGCCATTCTAAGGAGCCGGAATCGACGGTCTGCGCCGGACCCCCGCCCAGGCCCCGGACTCTCCCCGGCGCACCCGCGCGAGTTGCCCCGGGCGCGCGCCTGAGTACAATCGCGCGGTTTCGTCGGCGAAACCCTTTCCTGGTCGTCCGGACAGCTGCGACGATTCCTCGATCAACCACTATTCCGCCGATCCCTTAGGAGAAAAGTTCCCATGAACCAAACGCTGTTCAAAGTCGCGCCGCTCGCCATCGCTGCTGCGGTCGCGCTTGCCGCCTGCGGCAAGAAGGAAGAAGCGGCGCCCAAGGCAGAGCCGGCCAAGGCCGCTGCTGCCCCCGCTGCCGAGGTCATCAAGGTCGGCCACGTCGGCCCGCTGACCGGCGGCATCGCCCACCTGGGCAAGGACAATGAGAACGGCGCCCGCCTGGCCGTCGAGGAAATCAACGCCGCCGGCGGCATCAAGGTCGGCGACAAGACCTTCAAGCTCGAGCTCGTCGCCGAAGACGACAAGGCCGACCCGAAGGAAGGCACGCTTGCCGCGCAGAAGATCGTCGACTCCGGCGCCGTCGCCATCGTCGGCCACCTGAATTCCGGCACGACGATCCCGGCGTCGAAGATCTACGCCGACGCGAACATGACGCAGATTTCGCCGTCCGCGACGAACCCGAAGTACACGGAGCAGGGCTTCAAGACCGCGTTCCGCGTCGTCGCCAACGACAACCAGCAAGGCGCCGTGCTCGCGAACTACGCGGCAGATACCCTGAAGGCCAAGACCATCGCGATCGTCGACGATCGCACCGCCTACGGCCAGGGGCTGGCGGACGTCGTCGAGAAAGTCGCGAAGGAGAAGGGCATCAAGGTCGTGGGCCGCGAGTTCACGAACGACAAGGCGACGGACTTCAACGCCATTCTGACCAAGATCCGCGGCGCCAAGCCCGACGTCATCATGTATGGCGGCATGGACGCCACGGCCGGCCCGATGGCCAAGCAGATCAAGCAGCTCGGCATCAAGGCAACGTTCCTCGCGGGCGACGGCGTCTGCTCGCCGGAGTTCGTCAAGCTGGCCGGCGACGCGGCCGGCATCCTGACCTGCTCGATGGCCGGTGAGGCGGTCGAGAAGCTCGCCAAGGGTGCGGAGTTCGTCGACAAGTACAAGAAGCGCTTCAACCAGGACGTGCAGATCTACTCGCCGTACTCGTACGACGCGGTGTACATCATCGCGGACGCGATGAAGCGGGCCGGCAAGGCCGACCGCGCGTCGATCACGGCCGCGATGCCGACCACGAACTACAACGGACTGACGGGCACCATCGCGTTCGACGACAAGGGCGACATCAAAGGCGGCGCCATCTCGATGTTCAAGGTCAACAACGGCAAGCTGGAGTACGTGTCGACGGTCCGCTAGGGACCGGACACAGGGAAAACGGCACCCGGCGGGGTGCCGTTTTTCTTTGGGGGCCGCGCCGATCGCTTGCTACGATGCGATGCGCGGCCTGAACGCCGCCCGGGGTCGCATGGATACCTTCATACAACAGACGCTCAACGGCCTGGTGCTCGGCAGCATGTATTCGCTGATCGCGCTCGGCTACACGATGGTGTACGGGATCCTGAACCTGATCAACTTCGCCCACGGCGACGTCCTCACGGTGGGTGCCCTGACCGCGCTGTCGACGATCCTGTTCCTGCAGGCGGCGTTTCCCGACATGCCGGGCTGGCTCGTGATGCTCACCGGCCTGCTGGCGGCGATCCCCGTGTGCGTCGTGCTCAGCCTGGTGATCGAACGGGTCGCCTACCGCCCGCTGCGCAACGCGCCGCGCCTGGCGCCGCTGATCACCGCGATCGGCGTGTCGATCGTGATACAGACCGTCGCCATGCTGGTGTGGGGGCGCTCCTACATGACGTTTCCGCAGCTCATCCCGGACGCGCCCGTGACCTATGGCGAAGCGACGATCACGCTGACCAAGCTGATGGTGATCGGGTTGTCGGCGGCCGTGATGATCGGGCTGATGCTGCTCGTGAACCGCACCCGCCTCGGCCGTGCCATGCGGGCGACCGCCGAGAACCCTCGGGTCGCCGGGCTGATGGGCGTGAATCCGAACTTCGTGATCGCGATGACGTTCGCGATCGGTGCATCGCTCGCCGCGCTGGCCGGCGTGATGCTGGCGGCGACCTACGGCGTGGCGCACTTCTACATGGGGTTCCTGCCCGGCCTGAAGGCGTTCACCGCGGCCGTGCTGGGCGGCATCGGCAACATTCCGGGCGCCATGCTCGGCGGCCTGCTGCTTGGCCTGATCGAGGCGCTCGGCGCCGGCTACATCGGGCAGCTGACGGGCGGCGTGCTCGGCAGCCACTACCAGGACATCTTCGCGTTCCTGATCCTGGTCCTCGTGCTCATCTTCCGGCCTTCCGGCCTGCTCGGCGAACGCGTCGCCGACCGCGCCTGACGACGATGTCCGACTTCTTCCCCCGACTGCGCAACAGCCGCACCGCGGTATGGGCCGCGACAGCGCTCGTCGCCGCCGTCCTCGTGCTGCTGCCCTTCGTATTCGGGCAGATGGGCAACGCGTGGGTCCGCGCCCTCGCGTTTGCGCTGCTCTACATCATGCTGGCGCTCGGGCTCAACATCGTGGTCGGCTTCGCCGGGCTGCTCGACCTCGGCTACATCGCCTTCTACGCCGTCGGCGCCTACATGTACGCGTTGCTGGCGTCGCCGCACCTGACAGCCAATTTCCCATGGATCGCGCAGACCTTTCCGGACGGCCTGCACAATTCCATCTGGCTGGTGATCCCGCTCGGCGCCGGGCTGGCGGCCGCCTTCGGCATCCTGCTCGGCGCCCCGGTGCTGAAGCTGCGCGGCGACTACCTGGCGATCGTCACGCTCGGCTTCGGCGAGATCATCCGGATCTTCCTGAACAACCTGAACGCGCCGCTCAACATCACGAACGGGCCGCAGGGCATCACGCTGATCGACCCGATCTCGTTCGGCGCCTTCAGCCTCGCGAAGACGCAGTCGATCCTCGGCATCGAGCTACCGTCGGTCCACCTCTACTACTACTTCTTCCTCATCCTGGCGATCGTCACCATCGTCATCTGCATCCGCCTGCAGGACTCGCGCCTCGGCCGCGCGTGGATGGCGATCCGCGAGGACGAACTCGCCGCGAAGGCGATGGGCATCAACGTACGCAACGTGAAGCTGCTCGCGTTCTCGCTGGGCGCGACCTTTGGCGGCGTGGCGGGCGCGATGTTCTCCGCGTTCCAGGGTTTCGTGTCGCCCGAGTCCTTCACGCTCAACGAGTCGATCATCGTGCTCGCGATGATCGTGCTCGGCGGCCTGGGCCACATTCCCGGCGTGGTGCTCGGAGCAATCCTGCTCGCGATCTTCCCGGAGCTGCTGCGGCACACCGTGGGACCGGTGCAGAACTTCCTGTTCGGTCACGTGATCGTCGAGGCGGAAGTGCTGCGCATGATGCTGTACGGCCTGGCGATGGTGCTGATCATGCTGTACCGGCCGAAAGGACTGTGGCCCGCGCCGGAGCACGGCATCAATCCTTCGAACCGCCGCGTTGCCGGCAAGGCGCAGGCGGGCTGAGATGGCAGACGTGATCCTGCGCGTGGCTGGCGTCAACAAGCGCTTCGGCGGGCTGCAGGCGCTGTCCGACGTCGGGCTCGAGATCGAGCGCGGCCAGATCTACGGCCTCATCGGCCCGAACGGCGCCGGCAAGACGACCTTCTTCAACGTCATCACGGGCCTGTACGCGCCTGACTCCGGCACCTTCGAGCTCGCCGGCAAGCCGTATTCGCCGACCTATGTGCACAAGGTGGCCGAAGCCGGCATCGCGCGGACTTTCCAGAACATCCGCCTGTTCCCCGACATGACGGCGCTGGAGAACGTGATGGTCGGGCGGCACGTTCGGACGCGGGCCACCGCGCTCGGCGCCATCCTGAAGACACGGGCGACCATCAGGGAAGAGCAAGGGATCAAGAAGCGGTCGCTCGAACTGCTCGAGTACGTCGGCATCCGGAAGTACGCGGACTACCAGGCGCGCACGCTCGCCTACGGCGACCAGCGCCGGCTCGAGATCGCGCGTGCGCTGGCCACCGAGCCGAAGCTTCTCGCGCTCGACGAGCCCGCCGCCGGCATGAATGCCACCGAGAAGATGGCGCTGCGCGGACTGCTGGAGAACGTCAGCCACGACGGCATCACCATCCTGCTGATCGAGCACGACGTGAAGCTGGTGATGGGCCTGTGCGATCGAGTGACGGTGCTCGACTACGGCAAGATGATCGCCGTCGGCACGCCGGGCGACGTCCAGCGCAACGCGGCGGTGATCGAGGCCTATCTCGGCGGCGCGCATACGAACGTCGCCGCGAAGGGTGAGCCCGCATGAGCGACATCGTCCTGCGCGTGGCCGGGCTCAAGGTGGCCTACGGTGGCATCCAGGCCGTCAAGGGTGTCGACCTCGAGATCCATGCGGGGGAGCTCGTCACCCTGATCGGCGCCAACGGCGCGGGCAAGACGACGACCCTGAAGGCGATCACGGGGACGCAGGCGTGGGCCGGCGAGATCGAGTACATGGGCGCCTCCGCACGTGGCATGGCACCCTACCAGCTGCTCGCCAAGGGCCTCGCGATGGTGCCCGAAGGCCGCGGCGTGTTCGCGCGCATGACGGTCACCGAGAACATGCAGATGGGCGCGTTCGTCCGCCGCGACAAGGAGGGCGTGAAGCGCGACATCGACGAGATGTTCGCCGTGTTCCCGCGGTTGAAGGAGCGCGCAAAGCAGCTGGCCGGCACGCTCTCCGGCGGCGAGCAGCAGATGCTCGCAATGGCGCGCGCCCTGATGAGCCGGCCGAAGCTGCTGCTGCTCGACGAGCCGTCGATGGGACTGTCGCCCATCATGGTCGAAAAGGTGTTCGAGGTGATCCGTTCCGTCGCCGAGCGCAAGGTGCCGATGCTGCTGGTCGAGCAGAATGCCCGCCTCGCACTCGAGGCTGCGCACCGTGCGTACGTGATGGAGTCCGGGCTGATCACCCTGTCGGGCGACGCCAAGGCGATGCTCACCGACCCGAAGGTGCGCGAGGCGTACCTCGGCGAAGCGGCGTAACCGCGAGGCGTACCGCGGCTAGACCCGGACGCGCTTCACGTCGACGCGGACATCCATTCCCGCGAAGTCGTTCGGATCGCCGAACCAGCTGCCGCTGAGCGGCATGGCAAGCCGGGCATCGCGCGCCGACGCGACCCGGATCAGGCTGGGTCCGCGGAACATGGAGTTCGTGGGATCGAACGGCACCCAGCCCGCGCCCGGCAGGTACGCATCGAGCCACGCATGCGTCGCGCCGCCGCCGACCACGCCCTCGTCATCGCCCTGATCGAGCGCGGGATCGTAGAGGTAACCGGAGACGAAGCGCGCCGCGATGCCGAGACGGCGGATGGCCTCGATCATCAGCAGCGCGAAGTCGCGGCAGCTGCCGGAACCCCTGGTGAGGGTCTCGTCCGGGGTCTGCGTCCCCTCTTCGTCGCGCGTCTCGTACTTCAACCCGCTCTTGATTGCCTCGGCCATCGAGGACAGCAGCTCGCGCGTGTCGGGCCGCACCGCGGGCGCAAGGAAGGGCCGCATCCACTCATACAGGCGGCCGTTGGGATCCGGGTAATGCGGCTCGAGCATGGCGCCGAGGTCGCGCCGCTCGTCCGGCGTGTAGTCGAACGGCCAGCGCTGCGCGTGTGCGGCGAGCGGAAGGTGGTCGGCGCCGAGCAGCCCGCGATGCGAGATCCGGAACGCGGCGCGGATCCTCAGCTCGTCGGACGACTGCTCGGGAGTGATCACCGTGACGGAGTTGGACTGCGTATCCAGCACCCAGTCGATGCGGGCGGGCACGTTGACCTCGACGTCCGCCCTGAACACCTGGATGTCGTGCCCGGCGCGCGGCCGGAACATCAACCTGTGCTCGCCGAAGCGGACCGGCCTGCGGTATCGGAAGTGCGTGATGTGTTCGACTTCGAGCACGGCCGCCATGCGGGCCTCTTCAGTGCTTCGCCGGGTCCGGCTGCAGGCGCTGCATCCAGCCCGCGAGTTCCTGCGCACGCGCACCGCCCCCCTGCAGGGCATTCAGCACGGCAGCGCGGTCCGCGTCGCTGCGGTTCTGGCTGACCTTGAACTTCACATCGAGCCGGCTGACCGCGATATCGAACGCGACGATCCCGGCCTTCATTCGTTCCCGCCATTCAAGGTCGAGTTCGTCCCAGCGCTCGCGATACGGCGCGTCGTGCTCGCCGATCAGCGCCTTCAGCACCGCCTCCTTGGCGTCGCCGTCCTGCCGCAGCGTAACGTTGCCGAGCGCATGCACCACCGCGTAATTCCAGGTCGGCACCGCTTCGCGGGCTTCGTACCAGAAGGGCGACACGTACGCGTCGGGACCGTGAAAGATGGCGAGCACGGAGTCGCCGTCACTCCACTGCTTCCAGTGGGGATTGGGCCGCGCGAGGTGCCCGCACAGCACGAGCCGTTCCCCTTCCGTTCGCCCCACCAGCGGCAGGTGCGACACCTGCGGTTCACCGCCGGCCGGCGCGCTCACCAGCGTTGCGAACGGGTAGCGGCGCATCAGTTCAAGCGCCATGCCACGGTCGCCGACGGCGAAATGCGGTGGCTGGTACAGCATCAGTCGAGGCCGGCCTGTTCCGGCAGGCCCAGCATCAGGTTCAGGTTCTGCACGGCGGCGCCACTCGCCCCCTTGCCGAGGTTGTCGAGCCGCGCGATCACGATCGCCTGCTGCCGCGCATCGTTGGCGAACACGAACACTTCGAGCCGGTTGGTGTCGTTGAGCGCCTCCGGCTCGAGGAACGCGCCATCACGCAGGGCAGCCGTGTCGTTCAGCGGCCGCACCGCGACGAACGGTTCGCCGGCGAAGTGCTCGACGTAGGCCGCGTGCAGTTGCGCTCCGGTGGCCCCGCCCGGCAACTGCGACGTCTGCAGCGGCACTGAAACCAGCATGCCCCGCTTGTAGTACCCGACCGACGGGCTGAACACGGGTGCGCGCTCGAGCAGGCCGTGGGCCTGCATCTCGGGCACATGCTTGTGGGTCAGGTTGAGGCCGTACGCGCCGAACTGCTGCGGCCGCGCTCCGCTCGCCGGCTGCTCGTACTGCTCGACCATCTTGCGCCCCCCGCCGGAATAGCCGGAAACCGCGTGCACCGCCACCGGGTAGCCCGCCGGCACGATTCCGCGTTCCCGCAGGGGCCGCATCAGGGCGAGGAAACCGGTCGGATAGCAGCCGGGATTCGAGACGCGCTTCGCCGACGCGATGGCCGCGCGCTGGGTCTT
>JAOUJD010000032.1 GCA_029883565.1 Burkholderiaceae bacterium | reverse complement strand
CTCGGCGATCGGGCCGAGCTTGGGCGATAGCCCGAAGAACACCAGCAGCATGTCGAGCGGGACGCGACGGGTCAGTCCGTCGAGCGACGTGACCCGCACCTCGGTCATACGGCCTGCCTGCTCTTCAAAACCGGTGACCTGTCCGACTAGGAACTGCATCTCGAGCCGGTCGCACAACTCCCTCATCCGCGCGACCGAGGCCGGCGCCGCGCGGAAAGCATCGCGCCGGTGCACCAGGACCACGCTCTCGGCCTTGCCGACCAGGTCGAGCGTCCAGTCGAGCGCCGAGTCGCCACCGCCCACGATGACGAGGTTCTTGCCGTGGAACAGGGCGGGATCCTTCACCCGATAGAACAACTGGCTGCCGGCGAAGCGCTCGATGTCCGGCACCTTCAGCGTGCGCGGCTGGAACGAGCCGACGCCGGCGGCAATGATGATGACCTTCGTCAGGAAGCAGGTGCCGGTGCTCGTCTCGACGTAGAAGCGGCCATCGTCCTCCTTGCGCACCACGCTCACCTCCTGCCCGAGGTGGAAGGTGGCGCCAAAGGGCTCGATCTGCTTGAGCAGGTTGTCCGTCAGTTCCTTGCCGGTGCAGACCGGGATGGCGGGAATGTCGTAGATCGGCTTGTCCGGATAAAGCTCGATGCACTGGCCGCCGACTTCCTTCAGCGAGTCGATGACATGCGCCTTGATCTCGAGCAGGCCGAGTTCGAAGACCTGGAACAGCCCGACGGGACCGCCGCCGACGATGACGGCGTCGGTTTCGATGGGCGCGCCCGCCGTGCGGGGCGTCGCGGGTGGGAGGAGCTCGTCTGACTGGTTCATTGCAGGTGGTTCGACAGTTGCCGCGAGTGGCGGCGCCGGCGCCCGCCGGAGCGTTGCGGCAAACGCGCGATTGTACGGAGTCCCGGTGTCCCCTGGCGCCACAGGGGTATCGGAATGCCGGCTAGCGCCCGGACTTGCCGTCGTCGGCCCCGCGCCGGCCCCCGGCCTCGCGCACCGCATCCTGCTCGCGCTTGAACTGCGCGCGCAGATCGCGCAGGCGCGCGTCGACTTCCGACATCGTGTAGAAGTCGCCGTCGTTCGCCCGTCGCGCGAGCTCGAGTTGCTGGATCGCGGGAGGCAGGGCGCCCAGCAGCGCGTACATCTCGCCGACCGCCTGGTGCTGCAACGAACGGCGGTTCATGGCCTCGTAGGCGCGGCCGAGCAGTGCGTAGTAGGACGGCTGGTCGCGCGTGATGGCCTGCTGATTGCGCAGGTAGGAGACGGCTTCCTCGTTGCGGTTCACCTTCAGCAACAGCCCGACGTAGTGATTGGCTGCCAGCCCGGACAGTGGGTACCGGGCCGCCGTTTCCTGCGCGAGCCTGATGCCTTCGTCGCGCTCGGCGTCGTTGCTGGCGGCGGCGAAGCGGGCCTCGGCGACGATCTTGTCGAGCATCACCGAACTGCCCGGCGCCAGCCGCTTGGCCGTCTGCGCGTTCTGGTACGCGACCTCGGGCAGGTTGAGCTTCAGGGCCGCGACGGCCGCGCCATAGCGCGCGGCGAACTGGGCGTGCGCGGTCCGGTTGGCGATCTGGCCGTTGAAATACTCGAGCGTGTCGCGCCAGCCCTGGGTCGTCGTTTCCTGCAGGACGCGCAGGCGGGCCCGGACGAGCTGGAAGTCGATGCTGTCCGCGCGCTGCCTGAACCGCAGCGTACGGCTGCGGTTCTGCATGTCCGAAATGCGCTCGACCGTCATCGGGTGAGTACGCAGGTAGGCCGGAGCCGTGCCTTCGTAGATGCGGGTGCCGGCCTGCATGCGCGCGAAGAACGCCTCCATGCCGCGGCCGTCGAAACCGGCGTCGATCAGCGTCTGGAACCCGACGCGGTCGGCCTCGCGCTCCGCTTCACGGGAGAAATTGAGCTGTTGCTGGATCATCGCGGCCTGGCTACCGAGGATCGCTGCCTGCGTGAGGTCGGCGCTGGACGAGCCTCCCGCGCGGGCCGCGAGGATGGCGAGCAGCAGCGCGCCGATCGCCATGGCCGAGCTTTCCTTCTGGCGCGCGATCATGCGCGCGATGTGTCGCTGCGTGACGTGGCCGATTTCGTGCCCGACCACGCTGGCGAGTTCCGACTCGCTCTGGGTAGTGACGATGAGTCCCGAATGCACCCCGATGAAGCCGCCGGGCAGCGCGAACGCGTTGAGCATCGGGTCGCGCACTACGAAGAAGACGAAGTCGAGCGAACGTGACGGGCTGACCGAGACCAGGCTGTAGCCCAGGTTGTTCAGGTACTCGGTCGCTTCCGGGTCGGCCAGGTAGCTCGGATCACGCCTGACTTCCTGCATGATCTGCTCGCCCAGGCGCCGCTCGACCGCCGGCGGCAGATCCTCGCCGCCCGCGTCCCCGAGCGACGGCAGCGCCGCTGACTGCGCAAGCGCTTGCGGCGCATTCAGCGCGAACGAAACGAGCGCGACAACGAACAGGCGGAATACCGTCACGGGCGGTTCACAATAGCAGGCGAGATCGTCAAGGGGCGACGCGGGAATCGACGCCCGCACGCGGCGCGGATCGGGCCGGGTGCAGCTTTCGTATGATAGCCAGACGCGCCTTTTGTTCCGTCGTTCGTCGGTGCGTGCCGGAGGGCGGTGTCCACCGCCGGGAAGACAATGAACACACTGACCCACTTTGACAGCCGCGGCCAGGCCCACATGGTCGATGTCGGCAGCAAGCCGACCACGCATCGGGTGGCGGTCGCCGCCGGGCGCATCACGATGCTGCCGGCGACCTTCGATGTCGTGGCCGGCGGCACCGCCAGCAAGGGCGACGTGCTGGGCGTGGCCCGAATCGCGGCCATCCAGGCGGCCAAGCGAACGTCCGAGCTCATCCCGCTGTGCCATCCGCTGGCCATCACCCGGATCGCCGTCGACTTCACCCTGGACGAGGCGGCGCACGCGGTCGAGTGCCGCGCGCAGGTCGAGACAAGCGGGCAGACCGGGGTCGAGATGGAGGCGCTGACCGCGGTGCAGATCGGGCTGCTGACGATCTACGACATGTGCAAGGCGGTCGACCGCGGCATGGAGATCGGCCGCGTGCGCCTGCTCGAGAAGCACGGCGGCAAGTCCGGCAGCTACGTCGCCGCGCCCTGAACCAGGCAGCCCCTTGGTTTCACGGACGCGGTGATGCGGTTCTTCTCGGCAGAGCAGGTTCACCGCGCGCTGCGCTTCGACACGCTCGCCGACGCCATCGCCGAGATGTTGCTGGCCAATGCGGTCGCTCCGCTGCGCCATGCGCACGCGCTGTCCGCGACCGACACCTTGCTGCTGATGCCGGCCTGGAGCGATGGCCGGGCCGGCGCGCTGGGCGTGAAGCTGGTCACGGTGATGCCCGGCAACCGGGAGCGTGACCGCGCCACCGTCAACGCCATCTACGTGCTCCTGGATCGGGTCGGCGGGGAGCCGCTGGCCGTGATCGACGGCGAGGCGCTGACGCTGTGCCGCACCGCGGCCGCCTCGTTGCTCGCCGCCAGATATCTCGCCCGGGCTGACGCGCGCAACGTCCTCGTCATCGGCACCGGACGGCTTGCACCCTACATGGCGCGTGCCCACTGCCAGGGCCGGGCGGTGACGCGGCTGCGTGTCTGGGGACGAAACGGCGTGGGAGCACAGACGCTAGCGCAGATGCTGCGCGACGAGGGCCTGCCCGCGCAGGCGGTGGACGATCTGGAAACAGCCGTGCGCGAAGCGGACATCGTCACGTGCGCCACCACGGCGACCGCGCCCGTGGTTCACGGCGCCTGGCTGAACCCCGGTTGTCACCTGGACCTGGTCGGTGGCTTCCGCCGCAGCATGCGTGAGGCCGACGATGCCGCCATCGCCCGCGCGCGGGTGTATGTCGACACCTATGCGGGGGCGCTGTCGGAAGCGGCCGACATCGTCGAGCCCATCGAGCGCGGGGTGATCGCGCGCTCCGACGTACTGGGCGAACTGGTGCAACTCGTCGGTGGACAGGTGGCAGGGCGCGTCGGGGCGGACGACATCACTCTCTTCAAGTCCGTCGGCACGGCGATCGAAGACCTCGCCGCCGCCCGGCTGCTGGTCACCAACGCCACCTAGGACGCGAGCAACTCGCGTGCGTGCTTGCGGGTCGTCTCGGTGATTTCCTGCCCGCCGAGCATGCGCGCGAGTTCCTCGACGCGGGTCTTGCGGTCGAGCTGCTGCAGGCGCGACACCGGGCGGCCTGTTTCGTCGGTTTCCTTCAGCACCACGAAGTGCTGGTCGCCGTGCGCGGCGACCTGTGGCAGGTGCGTCACGGCCAGGACCTGACGGCTCTGGCCGAGCCGCTTCAGCAATCGACCGACCGTGTCGGCCACGGCGCCGCCGATTCCTGCATCGACTTCGTCGAAGATCAGCGTGGCGACCGGAGTCGCGTTGGCGGCGATGACGGAAATCGCGAGGCTGATCCGCGCCAGCTCGCCGCCCGAAGCCACCTTCGCCAGCGGCTTGGGCTGCACGCCGGCATGGCCCGCCACCAGGAACTCGACCCTTTCGAGGCCGGCAGCGGTCGGATCGCCGGGGGCGAGCGCGACCTCGAAGCGGCCGCCTTCCATGTTCAGGTCCTGCATCGCGCGCGTGACTTCCTGCGCCATGCGCGTGGCGGCGGTCGCGCGCCGTTTCGACAGTGCACCGGCCTGCCGCTCGTAGACGCCGCGCAGCGCCGACTCGCGCGCGCGGATCGCCTCGAGGTCGCCAGCGGAGGCCAGGGCCGCGAGGCGATCGCGCGAGGTCGCGAGCAGGTCGGCGATCTCCTCCGGGGACGTCCTGAACTTGCGCGCCGCGCCGTGCAGCGCCGACAGCCGGGCGTCCACTTCGGCGAGTCGCGAGGCGTCGAGATCCGTCTTGTCCAGGTACCGCCGCAGCGTGGTGACCGCCTCGTCGAGCTGGATCTGCGCCGCCGTGAGCAGTTCGAGCGCGGGCTGCAGGCGCTCGTCGTAGGGCACCAGTTGGGCGAGCCGCGCGCTGACGTTGCCTACCTGCGCGAGCGCGGAACCGTCCGCTTCGGAGAGCGCGTCGACCGCCGCCCGGGCGCCGTCCAGCAGTCCGGCGGCGTGCGACAGCCGCTTGTGCTCGGCCTGGATGGCGGCCCATTCGCCGGCCTGCGGTGCGATCGCGTCGAGTTCTTCCACGATGAAACGCAGCCGGTCCTGCTCGGCCAGCGCGCTGGCCGCCATCGCCTCGGCGTCCTCGCGGGCGCGCTGCTCGCGCTTCCATGCGGCCCAGGCCTGCGCCAGGTCGCGGCGCTCGGCACCCAGGCCGCCGTGCTCGTCGAGCAGGGCAAGCTGCTCCGATGGCTTCAGCAGCGATTGGTGGGCGTGCTGGCCGTGCACGTCGAGCAGCCGTTCGCCGAGTTCGCGCAGTTGCGCGAGCGTGACCGGCGAACCGTTGATGAAGGCCTTGCTGCGCCCGCCGGCGTCGATCGAGCGTCGCACCAGCATGCCGGCGTCGTCGGCTCCGGCCAGGTCCTGTGCCTGCGCCCACGCCAGGATGTCGGGCCCGGCCCGGAACTCGGCGCTGATCTCCGCGCGCGCCGCGCCTTCGCGCACCACGTCGGCGCCGGCGCGCTCACCGAGGGCGAGCAGCAGGGCGTCGATCAGGATCGACTTGCCGGCGCCGGTCTCGCCCGTCAGAACGGTGAAGCCTGGCGCGAAATCGAGCTCGAGCGACTCGACGATGACGAAGTTGCGGATCGCGAGGGACAGCAGCATGGGGAAAACGGGCTAGCTGCGCGATCCGCTCGGCATCACGCTCCAATGCAGTTTCTGCCGCAGCGTCGCGAAGAAGTTGTAGCCGACCGGATGTAGCAGCGTCACCCCATCCGCGCCCCGCTTCACGCGCACGACGTCGCCGGGCGACAGGTGCGAGTAGGTCTGCATGTCGAAGTGCGCGCTGGCATCGCGCACGTCGGTGATCTCGATCTCGACGACGACGTCGTCGGTGAGCACGATGGGCCGGTTGGACAGGGTCTGCGGCGCGACCGGGACCAGCAACAGGCCCGCCAGCGTCGGATAGAGGATCGGGCCGTTGGCGGACAGCGCGTAGGCCGTCGAGCCGGTCGGCGTGGCCACGATCACGCCGTCGGCGCGCTGGTTGTACATGGTCACGCCGTCGACGCGGACGGTGTACTCGACCATGCCACCGGCCACGCCGCGCGATACCACGACGTCGTTCAGCGCGACGGCGTGGTGGGCGACGCGCCCCTGCCGCCGCACTTCGGCGTCGAGCAGTACACGGCGATCGGTTTCGTAGGCGCCGCGCAGCATGGGCACCAGCACCTCGGCCATCTGGTCGAGCGCGATGTCGGTCATGAAGCCCAGCCGGCCGTGGTTGATGCCGATCAGCGGCACCCGGAACGGCGCCAGTTCGCGCGCGATGCCCAGCATCGTCCCGTCGCCGCCGAGCACGATCGCGACGTCGGCCTGCTTGCCGATGGCGTGCACCGTGTGCCCGGGGTACTCCTTGCGGCCGACGCTTTCCGCCGTGGCCAGTTCGAACATCACCTGGCCGCCGGCGCTCGCCACGAGGCCGGCCAGTTCGAGCAGCGGCTCGCGGATGCCTTCCGCGCGCGGCTTGCCGAAGATCGCGACGTGGGTGAATGCCCTGGACATCGGACGATTATGCAGGAACGGCCCTGCCGGGCCCGTGTCGAATCCGAGACATCACGACAAGGTGCCGCTTCAGGCCATAATGTTTCCCATGCTCGACGATCGTTCCAGACAGTTGCTCAAGACGCTGATCGAGCGTTACATCGCCGACGGCCAGCCGGTCGGCTCGCGCGCCCTGGCCCGCATCTCCGGCCTGGAACTGTCGCCCGCCACCATCCGCAACGTCATGGCCGACCTCGAGGACATGGGCTTCGTCTCCAGCCCCCACACCTCGGCCGGCCGCGTGCCGACGCCGCGCGGCTATCGCCTGTTCGTGGACAGCCTGCTGACGGTCCGGCCGCTTGAACAGTTGCAGGCGGATCAGATACAGGGGCAGCTGCAGGTCGCGGATCCGGCGCGCGCCATGCAGAACGCCGCGCAACTGCTGTCGCGCCTGTCGCAGTTCGCCGGCGTCGTGCTGACGCCGCGGCGCTCTTCCGCGTTCCGGCACGTCGAGTTCGTCCGGCTTTCCGACAAGCGCGTGCTGCTGATCATCGTGACGCCGGAAGGCGACGTGCAGAACCGGGTGCTGGTGCTGGAAACGGCCTACGCCCCGTCGCAACTGGTCGAGGCCGCCAACATCCTGAACGAGCAGTTCGCCGGCCGCTCGTTCGGCGAGGTGCGCCAGCGCCTGCACGGCGAGCTGCAGCGGCTGAGCGAGGACATCTCGCGGCTGATGGAAGCGGCGCTCGCCGCCGGCAGCCAGGCCGCCGAGGAGTCCGAGCCGGTGGTGATTTCCGGCGAGCGCAACCTGTTCGGGGTGTCGGGTCTTGCCACCGACATGGACAAGCTGCGCCGCCTGTTCGACCTGTTCGACCACCGCACGCGCCTGATGCAGCTGCTCGATACGGCCATCAACGCGCACGGGGTGCAGATCTACATCGGCGGCGAGTCCCAGCTCGTGCCGGTCGACGACATGAGCATGGTCGTCGCCCCCTATTCGGTGGACGGCAAGGTGATCGGGACCCTGGGGGTCATCGGTCCCACCCGGATGGCGTACGAACGCGTGATTCCGATCGTCGACATCACGGCCAGGCTGCTGTCGAACGTGCTTTCGCAGTCCCAGTAGAGAAACGGCCGGTCGGGACCGGCCGTCGTTCTGCGCGCGGCGGGCGCGCCTACTTGAACCGGATCCGCGTCGCGTTCAGGACGCCATCGGCCACGGCGCCCTCGACCTCGAGATCGGAGCCGTTCACGGCATCCGCCAGCGACCTGCTCGCCGGAACGACGCGCGGATTGCCCGCGACGCTCACGCGCTGCGAACCCACCAGGAACACGACCGCGTCCGGCGGCGCGCGGCCGCTGACCAGGCCGCGCACGCTGCCAGTGCTGTTGTCCTCCGGCTTGATGTCGACGGCCTGGGCGGTCAGCGCGCCCGCGACGCGGCTGGCGAGGATCTCCACCTTGGCGCCGTTCTTCAGGCTCGCGCTGCTCGCCGCGGCGCCGTTCAGCGTGTACACGGTCGATCCCGCGAGTTGCAGACCCCGGCCGTTGATGGTCGCCGAGCTCGTCTGCACGTTGCTCACGATGCCCGCGATCTCCAGCGTCGGCGGGCTGGCCGGATTGTCCATGAACTGGATCTCGTCGGCGAGGAACTGCCCGCCATGCAGACTGCCCTTCACCTTCAGTTGCCGTCCCGGCGCAATGTCGGTCGCGCTGCCGTTCTTGTAGGACGTCGCGGTCGTGGCCCGCACCTCGACCGCGATGCCATCCAGCTGCACCGTGAAGCTGCCGTCGCCGGCGACCGTGCCCGGTGGTGCGCTGACCGAGCCAAAGGCGACGCGCTGCGCGCCCGCCGTCAGTGGCAGGAACTCCACGGTAGCCGCGTTGACCACACCGTCGACGATGCCGCCGGTCACCCGCGCCAGCACCCCGCTGCCGAGGTTCGCGGCGGTGCCTCCGGCGTACGTGGTCTGCGGCGTCACCCGCGCCAGCGCGTTGCGGATGCGGAACGCGGTATTGAGATCGACGAAGTCGTTGATGGGCCCGGTCAGCTGGACCTGCGTGGCGCCGAGGAATTCGACCGAAGTCGCCCGCAGCGTGCTGCTGCCGAACGTTCCGCGCACCCGCACGGCGCGCCCGTTCGCGAGTTCCGCCGCCGGGCCGCCAACGAACGCGGCGCCGCCGGCGTCCACGGGCACTCCGCTCACGCGGAAGCTCGCCGCCGACTGGAAGTTCCCGACCGGCCCGTCGAGTACGACCGCGGCATTGTTCACGATCGTCGGGGCGCCGACGCGCACGACCTTGGCAACGAGCGCTCCCCCGGCGTACGGGGCATCGGTCCAGGCCACCACCCGCTGGCCGCTCGCCACGACGGCGCCGCCGGGCACGAACGAAGCAGCCGAGCCGTCGATGGCCAGGGTACCGATGGAGAAGCTGCGCCCGTTGACGTTGCTGGCGGTTCCCGCGACACGCGTGAGGTTCAGGCCGGACGGCTTCAGCTCGACCCGGGTCGCCAGGATGTCGCCCGCATCGTTGCGGTCGCCGTGTACTTCGACGATGGCGCCGCCGGCGAGCTCGGCCAGGGCGTTGAAGCCATCGAACACGGTCTGTCGCGCCGGGTCCGAGTTCACCTGGACCGTCTGTCCGAGCGCGATGAAGCTCGAGCCCAACACTGACGACACGGGACCGACGAGTTCCGCGCCCGCGATGGCGGTCGAGACCACCAGGTTGCGGTGCTGCAACTCGACGCGCATTCCAAGCCGGATCGCGGCGACCGTGGCAGGGGTTCCGCGGTCCGGCCGCTCATCGACCAGGACCTGCGCGCTGGTCTCGTCGTAACGCTCGCCGTTGACGATGATGCTGCCGAAGCCGGTCACGGTCCCGAGCCCTACCGACAGCGGGGCTCCGCTGCCGCCACTGCCCACGCCTGCCTGCATGCCGCCGCCGCAGCCGGCCAGGGCGAGTAGCAGAGCGAGGGCGAAAGAGCGCGCGAGGACGTTCATGGCGTTTCCTTGCCGTCCGCGACAGGCAGGTCGTTGCTGCTGGTCAAGGGTGAGTCCGGCTCCGAGAAGAAGTACACGCCGAACCGCATCCGCATCGCCTGGTCGTCGCCCTTGCGCTGATCGTTCTGCAGACGATCGGTCGCCAATGCGTACATGCGGCGCAGCGCAGACTCCCAGATACGGCGGGACAGTTCCTGCAATTCGCGCACCGACTCCTCGCTCAGGCCGTCGGCAAACACGCTCTGCTCCAGGAACGGCGAACGTGCGCCGGCGTTGATCGCCTTCATGTTGCCTTCCACGGCGCCGAGGTGGTCGTACACGTTGCGGCTGACATAGGACAGGGTCTCGGCGAACCCGGCGTCCGGCACGAACCGCTCGGCGCGCAGTCGCACGAACTCGCCGGCGGCCTCGGCGACGCCAAGGCGGGTCATCTCGTCGAGGATCGCCCGGCTGTGGAAGTCGCGCGACACCGACTGCGCCAGCGAATCGAACGAGACCTCGTCTTCCGTCCGGCTGCGCAGCGGCAACATCTTCGGCAGGCCATCTGCCGCGAGGTAGTTGGGGTCGCTGACCCAGCGCGTGAACACTTCGTCGGCCACGGACAGCGCGCGGTCGACGGGGTGCGATCCCAGTTGTCCGTCGGCCGTCAGTGCCCGCACGTCCTTGCGGTGCACGCCGGACAGCAGGCTGATGGCGGAGTCGCTGACGCGCTTGCCGGACGCCGTGAGCTCCGTATGGGCGGCGCGCAGGAACGACAGTTTCAGCGCCGTCGTGAACTGGGGATAGGTAACCCCCTGCGACACGAGCAGGCGGATCAACGGCGCCAGCATCGACAGGCTCTCCTCGAGGAGAACGTCGGCGCGTGTAACCCCGGCCTGGGTGTCGTCGCTCACGTCGCGGTCTGTAGGTTGTTTGCCTGCCAATCGAGCCACCGGTACTCTGCGGCGTGGGATTATTTCCCGCGCCCGGTACCGATATTAGGGGGCGACTACGTGAGCGGACACTGTTGCGCCGATCGTCCATCCGGATGATGAGACAGTCTGACGCAGCCCCCTACATACAATGTGGCGGCGCAATCCGACCCGAATCCCCAGAGAAGCTCCCGAAAACATGCCCTTTTCCACAGAGCCGCCGTTCGTCCACGGTACGGTGCCGAAGACCGCGGTGCTGCTGGTCAACCTCGGTACCCCCGACGCTCCCGAGCCGTCCGCCGTCCGTCGTTACCTGAAGGAGTTCCTGTCGGACCCGCGTGTCGTGGAAATCCCGCGTGCGGTCTGGTGGCTGATCCTGAACGGCGTGATCCTCACCGTCCGTCCCCGAAAGTCGGCGGCCAAGTACGCATCGATCTGGACCGAGCGCGGTTCGCCGCTGATGGTCCACTCCGTTGAGCAGGCGACATTGCTGCGCGGCTACATTGGCGAGCAAGGACTGGATGCGACCGTGGCGCTGGCGATGCGCTACGGGCGGCCTTCGATCGCCGAGGTGCTGGCGGAACTGCAACGGCAGCACACGGAGCGGCTGCTGATCATCCCGATGTATCCGCAGTATTCCGCGACGACCACGGCCTCCGTTCTCGATGCCGTATTCGACATCCTGAGGCGGACCCGCAATGTGCCGGAAGTGCGCTGGGTGAAGCACTTCCACGACGACTCCGGGTATATCGAGGCCCTGAAGCAGTCGGTCCTCGCCCACTGGAAGGCGTTCGGCCGGGCGCAGGATGCGGGCGGCAAGCTGGTGATGAGCTTCCATGGCGTGCCGAAGCGGACCCTGCTCCTGGGCGACCCGTATCACTGCGAATGCCAGAAGACCGGGCGGCTGCTGGCCGAATCGCTGGGCCTGGGCAAGGACGACTACGTCGTGACCTTCCAGTCGCGTTTCGGGAAGGCCGAGTGGCTGCAGCCGTACACGGCGCCGACGCTGCATGCGCTCGCGCGGCAGGGAGTGGCCCGCGTCGACGTGATGTGTCCGGGATTCCCGGCGGACTGCCTCGAGACGCTCGAGGAAATCGCGATCGAGGGCAAGCAGGAATTCATGTCGGCCGGGGGCAGGGAGTACCGGTACATCCCGTGCCTGAACGGGTCGCCGGCGTTCATCCATGCGCTGACGGCGCTCGCCGAGCGTCACCTGCGGGGTTGGGACATCGCGCGGGGCCACGCCGAGCAGCGCGCGGCCGAGGCGGCGCGCAGCCGGGCACAGGCGCTGCTGGGCGGTGCGTCCGACTAGAACACGTCGCGCTGGGTCAGTGCCGCGCCGTTGACTTCGACCACGTCGCCGACGCTGTAGCCGGCATCCTGCTCGCGCAGGGTCTTCACCGAGCCGTCGGGCATCCGGACGTCGACGAAGTAGACGGGCACCGAATGGGAGGAGCGGCGCACGGCGACGATGGTCCCGCAGTGCCGGCAGGCCGGCGCGCTCTGCAGGCGCGAGTCGACCGCGGACGAATGCGGCCGCGCCATGAAGTTGATCGCGAGGATCACCCCGATGGCCAGCAGCCCGATCAGGGCGATCGGGGCCTGCCCGTCCATGATGCCCGCCTCCGGGCGGTCGTCGGCCGGATTCGGCGGCGTTGCTGTCGTCACATCGTGCTCCACGTTCCGGTTCGTTTTGTACGGGGAACGGCCGGGTCCGGATAGGCCATCCGATCACGCGTTCCGGTGAATTCGATCGGGCGAGCAGCGAAGCGGGACCGATTCCGCCCATTCCGCGGCTGGATTCCCTTGAAAAACCTCATGGCCGGCCCAACATCCCCCTAAACCCTTGAAGCACAAGCAAAAAGCGGGAGGAAACCGATGCAGGAACAAGAGGGAGCGGCGCTCCAGCCGGCCACCCCCAGCGAGGCTTTCGAGGCGGAACAGCCACGGGCCCTCGAATCTGCCTCAGTCGTCGATGTCGAGAAGGAACTGCAGGAAGCCCTCGGCAAGGCCAGCGAGCACTATGACCTGTACCTGCGGGCCAAGGCCGAGGCGGACAACGCCCGCCGGCGCGCGCAGGAGGACGTCGCCAAGGCCCACAAGTTCGCGGTCGAGTCCTTCGCCGAGAGCCTGGTGCCCGTCATCGATTCGCTCGAAAAGGCTCTCGAAACGACGAATGCCACGCCTGACGCAATGCGGGCCGGGGTCGACCTGACCCTGAAGCAGCTGAAGGCCGCGTTCGACAAGGGCAACCTGAAGGAAATCAATCCGGTGGGGGAGAAGTTCGATCCGCACCGCCACCAGGCGATTTCGATGGTGCCGGCGCCGGAAGGCGTTGCGCCGAATCACGTCGTGGCGGTGCTGCAGAAGGGCTGGACGATCGCCGATCGGGTGCTGCGTCCGGCGCTGGTCACCGTCGCGCAGTCTTGAAGTCGATCACGGGCACCGCACATAAGCGGCAGGCAGTTCTGGCACAGACAGGCAGAAAACACAGGGACTAGAAATGGCAAAGATCATCGGCATCGACCTCGGCACGACCAACTCGTGCGTCGCCGTCATGGAAGGCGGGCAGATCAAGGTCATCGAGAACAGCGAGGGCGGTCGCACCACGCCGTCGATCGTCGCGTACCAGGAAGACGGCGAGATCCTCGTCGGCGCGTCGGCGAAACGGCAGGCGGTCACCAACCCGAAGAACACGCTGTACGCGGTCAAGCGGCTGATCGGCCGGCGCTTCGAAGAGAAGGAAGTGCAGAAGGACATCAACCTGATGCCCTACAAGATCGTCAAGGCGCCGAACGGCGACGCCTGGGTCGAGGTGCGCGGCAAGCAGATCGCCCCGCCGCAGGTCAGCGCCGAGGTCCTGCGCAAGATGAAGAAGACCGCCGAGGACTATCTCGGCGAGACGGTGACCGAGGCGGTGATCACGGTGCCCGCGTATTTCAACGACTCGCAGCGGCAGGCCACGAAGGATGCCGGCCGCGTGGCCGGACTCGACGTCAAGCGGATCATCAACGAGCCGACCGCGGCGGCGCTGGCCTTCGGTCTCGACAAGACCCACAAGGGCGACCGCAAGATCGCGGTGTACGACCTCGGCGGCGGCACGTTCGACATCTCGATCATCGAGATCGCGGACGTCGAAGGCGAGAAGCAGTTCGAGGTGCTGTCGACCAACGGCGACACGTTTCTCGGCGGCGAGGACTTCGACCAGAGGATCATCGATTACATCATCGGCGAGTTCAAGAAGGAGCAGGGCGTCGACCTGTCGAAGGACGTGCTCGCGCTGCAGCGCCTCAAGGAAGCCGCCGAGAAGGCGAAGATCGAGCTGTCGTCGAGCCAGCAGACCGACATCAACCTGCCGTACATCACGGCCGACGCGTCGGGTCCGAAGCACCTGAACATGAAGCTCACGCGGTCGAAGCTCGAATCGCTGGTCGAGGAACTGATCGAGCGCACGATCGAGCCGTGCCGGATCGCGATCAAGGACGCGGGCGTCAAGGCGAGCGACATCAACGACGTGATCCTGGTCGGCGGCATGACGCGCATGCCCAAGGTGCAGGACAAGGTGAAGGAGTTCTTCGGTCGCGAGCCGCGCAAGGACGTCAACCCGGACGAGGCGGTCGCCGTGGGCGCGGCCATCCAGGGCTCGGTGCTGACCGGCGAACGCAAGGACGTGCTGCTGCTCGACGTTACCCCGCTGTCGCTCGGCATCGAGACGCTCGGCGGCGTGATGACGAAGATGATCCAGAAGAACACGACCATCCCGACCAAGTTCTCGCAGACCTTCTCGACCGCCGACGACAATCAGCCGGCGGTGACGATCAAGGCCTACCAGGGTGAACGCGAGATGGCTAGCGGCAACAAGCTGCTCGGCGAGTTCAATCTCGAGGGCATTCCGCCGGCGCCGCGCGGCATGCCGCAGATCGAGGTCACGTTCGACATCGACGCCAACGGCATCCTGCACGTGAGCGCGAAGGACAAGGCCACGGGCAAGGAAAACAAGATCACGATCAAGGCGAACTCGGGCCTCACCGAGGAAGAGATCCAGCGCATGGTCAAGGACGCCGAGGCCAACAAGGCGGAGGACCACAAGCGCTTCGAGCTTGCGCAGGCGCGCAACACTGCCGACGCCTCGGTGCACCAGATCCGCAAGGCGCTGGCAGAGCACGGCGACAAGGTCGACGCCGGCGAGAAGGAGAAGATCGAGGCCGCGGTGAAGGACGTCGAGGAAGCGCTGAAGGGCGACGACAAGGACGCGATCGAAGCGCGCACGACGACGCTGATGACCGTGTCGCAGAAGCTCGGCGAGAAGATGTACGCCCAGCAGGGCGGCGCCGCGGAAGGCGCGGCGCAGGCGGGGGCGGGTCCCTCCGCCGCCGGCGGCGGCGGCGAAGCGAAGAACGACGACGTGGTCGACGCCGACTACAAAGAGGTCAAACGCGGATAAGCTCGCTGGCTGGCTCGCAGCCAGCAGGCTGACACGCCGAGTCCGGGACGACGTTTCGTGCGTCGCCCGCCTCGGCGTTTCCGCGCCAGGGGGAATGGAAGGAACATGGCGAAACGGGATTACTACGAGGTGCTCGGCGTCGCAAAGAACGCGTCCGAGGACGACATCAAGAAGGCGTACCGCAAGCTCGCCATGAAGCATCACCCGGATCGCAACCAGGGTGAAAAGTCCAAGGAATCCGAGGACAAGTTCAAGGAGGCGAAGGAGGCCTACGAGATCCTGTCGGACGCGAGCAAGCGGGCGGCGTACGACCGCTTCGGGCACGCCGGGGTCGATCCTTCGGCGGGCGGCTTTGGTCGTGGCGCCGGCCCGGAGGGGTTCGGCGGCTTCGCCGACGCCTTCGGCGACATCTTCGGGGACATCTTCGGCGGCGCGCGCGGCGGGCGCAGCGGCGTGTACCGCGGCGCGGACCTGCGCTACAGCATGGAGATCACGCTCGAGCAGGCGGCCAACGGCTTCTCGACCGAGATCCGCGTGCCGAGCTGGGACACGTGTGAAACGTGCAGCGGCTCAGGCGCGAAGGCCGGCACCAGTGCGAGCCGTTGCGGCACCTGCGGTGGCTCCGGCAACGTGCGGATGACGCAGGGCTTCTTCTCGATCCAGCAGACGTGCCCGACCTGCCATGGCTCGGGCTCGGTGATCGCCGATCCGTGCAACACCTGCCACGGCGCCGGTCGGGTGAAGAAGAACAAGGTGCTGGAGGTCAACATCCCGGCCGGCATCGACGAAGGGCAGCGCATCCGCCTGTCGGGCAAGGGCGAGCCGGGCATGAACGGCGGGCCGCAGGGGGATCTGTACGTCGAGATCCATCTGACGGGCCACGACGTGTTCCAGCGCGAGGGCGACGATCTGCATTGCGAAGTGCCGATCGGCTTCGCCACGGCGGCGCTCGGCGGCGACATCGATGTGCCGACCCTCGGCGGCAAGGCAAGCATCACGATTCCGGAAGGCACGCAGGCCGGCAAGACCTTCCGGCTGCGCGGAAAGGGCATCAAGGGGGTGCGCTCGTCGTACCCGGGCGACCTGTACTGCCACATCGTGGTGGAAACGCCGGTCCGCCTCAGCGAAAAGCAGAAGAAACTGCTGCGCGAGTTCGAGGCCAGCGTGAAGGAAGGCGGCAACAAGCACTCGCCGCAGACCAAGGGCTTCGTCGACCGGATGAAGGGGTTCTTCACCGCCGAGTAGCGGGCGGCGCGTGGGCGCGACGTGTCGCTTGCCGTTGCGCCTCCAGGCGGGGCGTCATCCTATATTCCGGGAGATATAGGATAAACTGCCCCGCGTTCCACGCGCGGAGGCGGTGGCATGCTGAGATCGGCCGTACTGGCGATGGCCCTGCTGGTGCCCGCCTTCGCCGCGAGTCAGGCGAGCGCGCAGGGCAGCCCGCCGCTTGTCGCGGCTGCGAGCGACCTGAAGTTCGCGCTGAGCGAAATCGCGTCGCGCTTCGAGAAGGACACTGGGCGCAGGGTCGCCCTGAACTTCGGCTCGTCCGGCAACTTCGCGCGCCAGATCCAGCAGGGCGCGCCATTCGAACTGTTCATGTCGGCCGACGAGGAGTTCGTCTTCAGGCTGGCCGACGCCGGCTTCACGCGGGGCCGTGGCGACCTCTACGCGATGGGCAGGATCGTCCTGTATGTGCCGAAGGGATCGCCCATCGGGCTCGATCCGGGCCTGGCGGGCGTGCGCGCCGGGTGGGAGCGCGTGCGCCGGTTCGCGATCGCCAATCCGGAACACGCCCCGTATGGGCGGGCGGCCAGGGAGGCGCTGCAGTCGCTTGGCATGTGGGACCTGGTGCGGCCGAAGCTCGTGCTCGGAGAGAACATTGCGCAGACAGCGCAGTTCGTCGCGACGGGCAATGCCGAGGCGGGCATCGTCGCGCTGTCGCTGGCGCTGGCTCCTGAACTGGCGGGGGACGGCCAGTACGTCGAGCTCCCCGAGTCGCTGCATCGGCCGCTGCGCCAGCGCATGGTCCTGACCGCACGCGCCGGCGACACGGCCGCGACGTTCTACCGATACCTGCAGCAGCCCGCGGCGCGCGCCGTTCTGAAAAAATACGGCTTCGGACTGCCGGGAGCGTGAATGGACTGGGAAGCGACACGAATTTCGCTTGCGCTCGCCGCAGCCACCTGCGCTCTGCTGTTGCCGTTCGGGATATGGCTGGGCCGTCGCCTGGCGGCGGGTAAGGGAGGCGTGCGGCCACTGGTCGAGGCTGCCCTGATGCTGCCGCTGCTGCTTCCGCCAACGGTCGTAGGCTTCTACCTGCTGGTGGCGTTCGGCGGCACCTCCCCGCTCGGGCAGTGGCTGGCCCGGTTTGCCGGCCTGCGCCTTGTCTTCACGTTCGAGGGCCTGCT
>JAOUJD010000239.1 GCA_029883565.1 Burkholderiaceae bacterium | reverse complement strand
GGGCGTCGCGAACCGCGTGGCGCTCGGCGCGGAACTGGCCGAGTACCGGGCGCTGCTGGAACAGCTGCAGGCAGCGCTCGATGCAGGTGACGCGGAGGCGCTCGAGGCGGTGTTCAGCATCGCGGCCGAGTGCAGGCGGACCCACGCTCCGCGGCTCGATGCGGAATAGCGCGCTTGCGGTACTCGGGTAATGCACCCGGACTAGCGCGCGGAAGTCCATCGATCCTCCAAATTCGACCGCTTGCACCCTTCAATTCGAAGGCCGACAGGGCTGTCCGATTCACCCCCTTCAAATGCGGCCCGCTCGTCGCGGAAGAAGTTCCGTTGAGCGGTGCACGCGGGCTTTGCCGGCTCCTTCTGAATAAGCTTCTTCACGGGGAGGAGTATCGATGCCGTCACGCGGCTTCACCTTGATTGAACTGCTGGTGGTCATGACGATCGGGGCGATCCTGGTCGCCGCCGCCATTCCGTCGCTGTCGTGGTGGATCGCGACGTCGCGGGCGGGCAACGCGACCAATACCATGGTCGGTGCCTTCGAGCTCGCGCGTTCCGAGGCAATCCGGCGCAACACCGTGGTCTCGGTCTGCCGCACCCTGGATCCCAACGCGGCCGAAGCGGCCATCGCCTGCAGCAACGCGGCCGGCGGTGGCTATGCGGTGGGGGACTGGGCTTCCGGCTGGGTGATGTTCGAGAAGCGCGGCGCGGGCGCGGCCGGCACCTATGAAAACGGCGTGGACTTCATCCTGCAGCGCCAGCAGCCTGTCGGCAACGCCAACTGGCGTCTTGTCATGGCCGGCAACCTGGTCGGGGCTGCCGTCGCCTACGACCGCTTCGGCACGGCCGCTTCGAGCGTCGGCACCTTCAGCGTCGATTACCGGGATCCGGCCAGCGCGACCCTGACGGGCGCGACCCGTTGCGTGGTCGTCGCCGCCGTGACCGGCCGCATCACGGTCAACCGGCCCACCGCAGGAGCATGCTGATGAGGCAACGCGGCCTTTCGATGATCGAGATCCTGGTCACGCTGACCATCGTGGCGTTCGGCCTGCTGGGTCTGCTCGGACTGCAGGCGCGCGCGCTGAGCTTCCAGAAGGATTCATTCGACCGCAAGGCGGCCGCTGAACTGGTCGCGCAACTGGCGGAGCGCATGCGTGCCAATCATCTCGGCTTCCTCGCTGGAAGCTACGCGACGACGTTCGAAGCGGCTACGGCGACGCCGGGCGCCGTGACGACATGCGCGGCACCCTGCACGAGTGCGCAGGTGGCAGCACGCGACCTCGACGAGTGGCGCATCGAGCTGCGCCGTCGCATCCCGACGGGGGGCGCCTACATCGCGTGGGACCCGGCGAACCCGAGCTGGGTGACCGTTTCGATCGCGTGGGCGGAGCCGCAGGCTGCCGGCAACGACGCCGTGTGCGACGCCCTCGTGGGTGGCGGCGCGGTCATTCCGGCCAATTACCGTTGCTACCAGACGCGGGTGTTCCCATGACTCGTATCGACCTGCATCGCGCGCGGCGCCAGGCCGGGCGCACGCTGATCGAACTGATCATCGCCATGGCGATCGGCATGGTCATCCTGATCGGCGTCGGCTCCCTGTACCTGTCGTCGAGCGGCGTGTCGCGGATGGCCAACCAGGCGGGCAGCGCCGAGGACACCGGCCGCATCGTGATGACGATGATCGGCGACGGCATCAAGGCCGGCGGGTACGGCGAGATCGTCGGCTCCGACTATTCGGCGCAGGGCCAGACGCTGTTCGACGGGCCGGTCGTGCGCGGCTGCACCGGCAGCCGGTTCACCGATGCGTTCAACGCCGCCACGCCCAACTACACGTGCACGGGTGCGGCGCCGGGCGACCAGGTGCTGTTCCGCTTCCAGGGCCGCTACGTAATGGTGCCCATGGATGCCGCCACCCTCGCCAATACGGCACTGCCCGATTGCCTCGGTGCATCGAACAACAACCAGGACGCGATCTTCAATCCGGCGACGCCGCGCGCCGGCGCGGGCCTTACACGCCGTGTCGTGCAGAGCGCGTTTTCGCTCGACGGCACGGGCACGGTCCTTCGCTGCGAAGGCAACGGCAACCCCGGGGTGCCGACTCCGATCGTCAACGACATGATCGACTTCCGCGTGTTCTACCGCTTCGACGACGGCGGCTTCGCCCTGGCGGCCGGGAACAACACCAACTACACCCCGGTGGGCGGCTCGATCCGGGACGCCACCTTCATCAACACCGCGGCGGCAGGCTCGCCGACCAACGCCTGGAACTACGTGGTTGGCGTGATCGTCTGCGTGACGGTGGCGAGTCGCGAGCAGGGCACTTCGGTCCAGAGCACGAACACGACGGCCTCGCGTTGTCCGCGGACGGCCGCGGAGGCGGCGGGCGGAACCGCTCTGACGGAAACCTCGACCGACGGCCGGGTGCGCCGGACCTTCCTCGAAACCTTCACCGTGCGTTCGCAGGCGACGGGCGCGCCGTCGATCGCCCTCTGAAGCCGGAATTTGACATGACATCGATCCGCATTTTCCCGGCCTCGCCACCTCTGCATCGAAGGATGATGGGCGTCGTGCTGCCGGTGGTGCTGGTGATCCTCACGGTGCTGACGGGACTGGTGATTACGCAGGTGAAGCGCGGGACGACCGACGAACGTCTCGCGGCGAACGCGCGCGAGACCGTGATGCTCGACAACGCCGCCCAGACGACGCTGCGGTGGTGCGAGTGGCGCGTGATCGACCGGCCGTTCAATACGGTCACCGTGGCGGGAACCACGACGACGCCCGCGTGGCGCATCGCGGCAAACTGGAACGACGCGAATTCGCTGAACTTCACCGGGACCGCGTTGATGACTGGCATCAACGGCGATCCGACCTGCATCGTCGAGGACGCGACGTGCGAGCTGCAGCCGCCGATCTCGCCGACGGGCATGAACGCCTCCGGCTGCAACGGGATCGACAGCCGCTGGCGCAAGTTCAGGATCACGGCACGGGTGCGGATCAACGCACCGGACCTGCCCAACGGATGGCGGGAAATGATGGCGCAGAGCGAATTGCGCCTGTACACCGACTAAGAAGCAGAAGAAGGCAGGAGTCGACGATGGACCTCCAGCAAACGACCGAGAAGCCACACGCAGTGCAACCGCGATGGCGGCGCCTGCTCGCGCTGCTGCTGTGTGAACTGGTGATCCTCCAGCCGGGACTGGCGGCCGCCCAGGTGGCCCAGGTGCCGATGTTCACGGTGACTTCGGTCCCGCCGAACGTGATGCTGATGTTCGATGACTCGGCGTCGATGCAGTTGCTGAGCCTGAAGGCGCCGCCTTTCTACGGCGCTCCGACCGCGACGCGCACCTACAGCGGCAACCCCCTGATCAAGCTGAACACCCAGGGCTACTGGAACATCAGCGGCATCGGCTGGTACACGGGGCTGGGGGCGACCGACAACAACAAGTGGACGTTCCAGCAGGCCGAGGTCCTGCAGCGTTCCGCCGCCTTCAATCCGCTGGCCTACAACCCGGCGGTGCAATACCAGCCGTGGAACAAGAATGGGACGCGCTTGCCGGCCGCAGCGTACGGCGGCGCCTCCAACGTCGCGTCCGGCCCGCTGACGCCGTGGGAGCCTCGCAGCTTCCCGCCGTACATGAAGAACACTGGCTCGGCTGTGACCGTCGACTCCAAGATCACGGGCACGAAGTCCGGCCTGCTGCACCAGAACGGCTCGCTGAAATCGTGGGGCGCGGACGCGCAGGTCAAGGCGGGATCGGTCCGGTATGACGGCCTTCTGTCCAGCACGGCCGGTGCCGAGGGCTTCGGCGCGGACATCTTCACCAGCACCATCACGTGGCGCGACCCCACCTGCAACACGTCGACCAGCTACAGCTGGAAGTGCACGACCGGTGTCGCGGCTTTCGCCGGATCAGTATCCCCGACCGACACGTGCGGTGCGGGCAACGTCGGCGGCAGCAGCGTCGATGGCACCTGCTGCACGAACTTCACCACGACGTCGACGCCGGCCACCCGCACATCGACGCGCAACGTCGAGTTCGCGGCCGGGCCGGCACCGGGTCCGTACCCCAACGGCACGCCGCCGGCCATGACCGGGCCGGCCGGCGAAGTCTGCTCGTCCATCAACTGGGTGTCGGACCGGACAGTGAGCCTCGGCACCAACTGCGTAGCGGGCACGCCGTACGTGGCCCCGTGTCCGGGCGGTGGCGGCGAGCTGTGCACGATCACGCCTGCGCCGACCTGCGATACGGGCGTGCGCAACACGTGGAAGTGCACCTACACCGAGAAC
>JAOUJD010000238.1 GCA_029883565.1 Burkholderiaceae bacterium | reverse complement strand
CGATCTTGCGCACGACTACAAGGCGTACTGGCCGGCGCCGGCGAAGCGGCTTGCGCCCGAACGCCGCGCCCCGGGAGAAGCGCTCGCCGGAGCGATCGCCGATGTCCGGCGCTGGGCGCAGGCGGCCGATCCCCTGATCCGCCGGCGCCAGGCCGTCGAATCGCGCGTGACCGAACTGACGCTCACGGCGCACGCGCTGCGCGAACTCGCCGGCAGCACCCTCGACTTCGAGGCGCTGGCGCACGCGCGCCACGGCGTGGTCGCCGCGCTGCTGGCGCTGCCGATCGACGCCCAGGTCGAGCTCCCGGTCAACGTCCTGACGCGCGTTGCCAGCCTGCCGAACGAGCGCCTGGTGGTGGCGGTGGGCGCACCGGCGCTGGTCGAGGCGGCTGCCAGCGCGGCGATCGAGGCGGGCGGACGCAGGGCACACTTCCCCGACTGGCTGCAGCCGACGGCGCAGGCCAACATCGCCCTGGTGAGCGCCAAGCTCGCCGAGGAGCAGGCGGCGCTGCAACCGCTGAAGGAAGAACTCGACGCGCTGGCCCAGCGGGCCGGCCTCGCGCAGGCCCTGGCCACCGTGGCGCGCGCGGCGTGGTGCTTCGAGCACGGCGGTGCGATCGCCAGCGGCGACGTCTTCGCGCGCATCACCGGATGGACCGTCGATCCGCAGAGAGTCGTCGACGCGCTCGAACGCTGCAGCGCGCGCGCCGTCGTGGCGTTCCCGCCGCCGCCGCGGGGCGCGCGCCCGCCACTGGTGCTGCGCAATCCGTGGTGGGCGCAACCGTTCGAAGTGTTCACACGGCTGGTCGGCATGCCCGGCTCGGCTTGCGCGGACCCGAGCGCGCTGCTCGCGTTCGCCGTGCCGCTGATGTTCGGCTACATGTTCGGCGACGTCGGCCAGGGGCTGGTGCTGGCGCTGTTCGGATGGATCATGCGCAACCGCCTTCCGGTCCTGCGCATGCTGGTGCCGGGGGGACTGGTGGCCGCCGCGTTCGGCGTCGTCTTCGGCAGCGTCTTCTCGCTCGAGACCGTGATCCACCCGCTGTGGATCGCCCCGCTCGAGCATCCGCTGCCGGTGCTCGTCGCGCCCATCGCCGGCGGCGCGGCGCTGCTTGCGGTCGGACTCGCTCTCGGCGCGCTGGAGGCCTGGTGGGACGGCCTGCCCGGACGCTGGTGGCTCGAAGACGCGCCGGTGCTGGTCACGTACGCCGGCCTGGCGCTCGGCCTGCTGGACGTGGCCGGGTGGTGGCTCGTGGCCGCGGGAGCCGCGTGGGCCATGGCGGGCGCGGCGGTGGAGGAGCATTCACCCAGGGCGATGCTCGGGGGGCTCGGCGAATGGGTCGAGCGCACGCTGCAGCTTGCCATCAACACGCTGTCCTTCGCCCGCGTCGGCGCCTTCGCGCTGGCCCACGCGGGCCTGTCGTCCGCTGTCGTCGCGCTGGCGGATGCCGCCACCCTGCCCGCCGTGCACGTGCTGATCCTCGTGCTCGGCAACGCGCTGATCCTGCTGATCGAGGGGCTGGTCGTGTCGATCCAGGCCACCCGCCTCGTGCTGTTCGAGTTCTTCACCCGTTTCTTCCGCGCCGAGGGCCGCGAGTTCCGCGCTCTGGCGGCCCCGCCTGTCACCACCGAGGAGAACTAGATGCGTCGCTTCGCCGTCCCGATGCTGCTGATCGCGCTGACCGCCACCCTCGCCGCGTTCGGCACCGCCCTGCTCGCCTTTCCGGACACCGCGGCGGCACAGGGCGCGCGCGCCGGGCTTCCGGCCGATGCCTGGGCCTGGGGCCTGATGGCCGCGGCGCTCGCCACCGGCCTGTCGTCGCTCGCGGGCGGCTACGCCGTCGCGAAACTCGGCTCGGCCGCGGTCGGCGCGCTCGCGGAAAAGCCCGACCTTTTCGGGCGCCTGCTGATCTTCGTCGGCCTCGCCGAAGGCATCGCGATCTACGGCGTGATCATCTCGATCCTGATCCTGAACCGGCTCGCATGAACCGCCGTCCGGCCCGGGAGCGGCCTGTCGTTGACGATGGCGCCGCCGGCGCACGCCTGCTGTATGTCGGCAACGCGATGCGCGCCGCCGGGTATCGGCTCGGCGGCTTCGCGACGCTGACACCGGCAGCTGGCCAGGAAGCCGCGGCGATCGAAGAAGCCATGCGGCACGGGAGCATCGTCGTGCTCGATGCGGACATTGCCGAGCGCCTGCCGCGGGCGCGCCTGGACGCATGGCTGGCCGCCGGCTCCCCGCCGTTCCTGATCGCACCGCGGTCCGACGGAACATCGAGCGCGCTCGATCCGGCCGAGCGCGTGCGCATCCAGCTCGGGCTCGACGCATGAAGCTCGCCGAGCGCACATCGGCCCTGCTGGCCTCGGTGGAGCTGTACCGCGACGAGCGCTGCGCCGCATTGCTGGAGCCCGCCGTCGCCCAGGCGCGGGCGATCGTCAAGGCGGCGCTGGGCGACGCCCGGCGCCGCGTCGCGACCGCGATCGACGAGGAACGCAAGCGCTTGCGACGGGACGTCGGCGCCGTCGAATCGAGCCTTGCGACCGAGCGCAGGCTGCTGGCCCAGCAGCATGCCGTGCGGCAGCTCGGCCGGGCGTGGGCCGCGCTGCGGGCGGCCCTCGCCGCACGCTGGGCAGCGAGCGACACGCGGGGGCGCTGGACCGCGACTCATCTGGAGCGCGCGCAGGAGTGCCTCGCGCACGACCGCGAATGGCGGATCCGCCACCACGCCGCCTGGACGGAGGACGAGCGAAGCGGTGCCGCGGACCGGCTGCAGTCCCTCGGCATCCGTGTCGTGTTCGAGCACGACGCGGCCATCGCCGCCGGGTTCGTCGTGACCTGTGGCCACAACGTCCTCGACGCCAGCCTCGACGGACTTGTTTCCGATCGCTCCGCGCTCGAAGGCCGGCTGCTGCAGGGCCTGGAGGACACCCGCACATGACGGCATCGACAGCTCGCATCATTTCGATCAGCGGACCGGTGCTGCATGCACGCACCGAGGGCCCGTTCCTGCTGCGCGAAGCAATCCGCGTCGGTCCGGCCGGCCTGTTCGGAGAGGTGATCCGCGTCGAGCGCGAGCGCATCATGGCGCAGGTGTACGAGGACACGACGGGCCTGCGGCCGGGGGTGCTCATCGAGGGCACCGGACGCCTGCTCGGAATCCGCGTCGGGCCCGCGTTGCTCGGACACATCTTCGACGGCCTGCTGCGTCCGCTGACGGCGACGGAAGATGCCGACGCCGCGTCGGCGGCGCGTTTCCACTTCACGCCCAGCGTCGCGGTCGGCGACACGCTTGGTGCCGGAGCGGTCTTCGGCGAGATCGCAACGGAGGGCGCGCGCGCGCAGAGCGCGCTGGTGCCGCCGGACGCCTCTGGCAAAGTCCTGTCGATCGCGGCCGCAGGCGAGGTCGACGATGCGCAGCCGGTCCTGGCGCTGACGCTGGACGACGGGACCCGGCGCGACATTGCGCTGAGTCACTTCTGGCCCGTGCGCTCGCCGCGTCCGGTGCAGGCACGCCTGCCGTCCGACGAACCTCTCGTGACCGGCCAGCGCGTGCTGGACTCGCTGTTCCCCATCGCGCTCGGAGGCAAGGGCGCGATCCCGGGCGGCTTCGGCACCGGCAAGACGATCCTGCTCGAGAGCCTCGCCAAGGGCTGCCTCGCGGACGTGATCGTCTATCTCGGCTGCGGCGAGCGCGGCAACGAGATGGCCGGCGTGCTCGAGGAGTTTCCGCTGCTGGAGGACCCGCGCACCGGGCGCTCGTTGATGGAGCGCACCGTCATCATCGCCAACACGTCGAACATGCCGGTCGCGGCGCGCGAGGCCAGCATCTACTCCGCCGTCACGGTGGCGGAGTATTTCCGCGACCAGGGACTGCACGTCGCCCTGATGGCGGACTCCACCAGCCGCTGGGCCGAAGCGCTGCGCGAAGTGTCGGGTCGCTTCGGCGAACTGCCCGGCGAGGGTGGCTATCCCGCCTACCTCTCGAGCCGTCTCGCTGACTTCTACGAGCGCGCCGCCAAGGTGCGCACGCTGAACGGCGCCGTCGGTTCGGTGACGCTGCTCGGATCGATCAGTCCGCCGTCGGGCGACTTTTCCGAGCCAGTCACCAGCCACACCAAGCGCTACGTGCGCAGCTTCTGGGCGCTCGACCCCAAGCGTGCCCAGGCGCGCTTCTATCCGGCCGTCAACCCGTTGCAGTCGTATTCGGAAGACGCGCTCGATCTCGCGGTGTGGTGGCTCAAGCGCTACGCCGACGTGCCGACGTCGCGCGCGCGACGCGCCAGCGGCGAGAACGAATGGCTCGAGCTGCGGCGCCAGTTCCTG
>JAOUJD010000031.1 GCA_029883565.1 Burkholderiaceae bacterium | reverse complement strand
TACCTGGGTGACGCCGCGGAGATCGAACGCGCGATGGCTGCCGTGGCCGCGCAGGGCAAGGCCAAGCCTTGAAGCGCCCGGCTTGACGCAGGCCGCCTTCGTCGCCTTCGTCCGCGCGCTCCTTCTCGCCGCGAGTGCAGGTCTGCTCGCGCCCGTCGCCGCAGCCGCCACGGACGCCGCCGCGCGCAAGGCGGAGGCCGCCGCCTCGAGGCCAAAGAAGGCCGACGCTCCGCCCCCGAGTCGAACGCGACAGAAGGAACTTCAGTCGGAGCAGCAGGAACTCAAGCAGGAACTCGCCAAGCTGAAACGGCAATTGATGGCGTCGGAAGCGTCGCGCACCGAGGCAGCCGACGCACTTGCCGCATCCGAGGCCGCCATCTCGGGCGCGAATCGACGGCTGCGCGAACTTGCCGAGGCACGCAAACAGGTGGAGCTGCAGATCGAAACCCTGCGGCAGCGCAGCAGGACGGTCGCGGCAAGCCAGTCCCGTCTGCAAGCGCAGCTGGCGGAGACATTGCGCCAGCACCAGCGCCTGACGCTGAGCGACCCCTTGCAGTCCTTCGTGGCCGGCGGAAATCCTGCCGAGCTCGGCCGGGATGCGGAGTACTACGGTTACTTGAGCCGCGCTGCCGCGGCGAGGATCGGAGAACTTCAGGAGCGCCAGTCCGAACTTTCAGCACTTGAGAACGATTCAAGGAAGAAGCGCGAAGAACTGGCAAAGATCGCCGATGATGAGAGCGCGAACAGAAAGCAGTTGGTAGCGGAGCAGGCCCGCCGCAAACAGGCCATGAACCGCCTTGCCAAGCAGATCGCCGCGCAGCGGCAATCCATCAGCAAGCTCGAGCGCGACGAGAAGCGACTGGGGGAACTGATCGGACAATTGTCGAAACTGCTGGCGGAACAGGCGCGTCGGGATGCTCAGCGCGAGGCGGCAAGGGCCGCCCGGGAGTCCGGCGAGCGGCCACCGTCAAAGGGGCAGGCGGCGCCGCCCGCCCGGACGCCGCCCTCCAGGCCTGAGGCGGATCCACCGCCAGGCAGCCAGTTCGCCCAGTTGCGCGGGCGCCTGCCCATGCCGGTGGCAGGCGAAGTGACGGGTCGCTTCGGAACTCCACGCCGCGTCGAGGGGGCCGGGACGGCCCCGACGTGGAAGGGGATCTTCATCCGGGCGCCATCCGGAACCGGCGTACACGCGGTGGCCGCCGGGCAGGTCGTCTTCGCCGACTGGCTGCGCGGTTTCGGCAATCTCATGGTGATCGACCACGGGGAGGGTTTCCTCTCCGTTTATGGGAACAACGAGAGTCTTCTGCGGAACGTTGGGGACAGGGTCGCTGTCGGAGACGTAGTGGCGGCCGTCGGCAATACGGGTGGAATCGAGCAGACCGGCCTATACTTTGAACTCCGTTTCCAAGGGCGCCCTTTTGACCCGCTCAAATGGGTTGCCGCGCGCTAGCGTGGTGTGTCGGGGTACCCTTCTTTCCGGTTTCCGGGGGTCGCATGGCAGGCAAGGCTCGTAGTGTTGCGTTGATAGGCGTGGGCGCCGTCGCCGGCGTTCTCGTGTCCCTCGGTATCTCGGCGTACGCCTTCCGCGACTCGCGCGGCCCGATCCCGCTGGAAGAGATCCGGGCGTTCACGGACGTCTTCGGTGCGGTCAAGGCGAACTACGTCGAGCCGGTCGACGACAAGAAACTGATGCAGGAGGCGATCTCCGGCATGCTTTCCGGCCTGGACCCCCACTCGGCCTACCTGGACGCGGATGCGTTCAAGGACATGCAGAGCAGCACGCAGGGAGAGTTCGGCGGGCTGGGCATCGAGGTCGGCGCCGAGGACGGCCTCATCAAGGTCATCTCTCCGATCGACGACACGCCGGCCTCGCGCGCGGGCATCAAGGCGGGTGACCTGATCGTGAAGATCGACGACAAGGTCACGCGCGGCATGACCTTGCCGGAGGCCGTCAAGCTGATGCGCGGGAAGCCGCGCACGACGATCGTCCTGACGGTCGCGCGCAAGAACGAGGACAAGCCGCTCGAATTCAGGCTCGTCCGTGATGTCATTCGCGTGCAGTCGGTCAAGGCCAAGGTGATCGAGCCAGGCTACGGCTTCGTCCGCGTCTCGCAGTTCCAGGAACGCACGGTCGACGACCTGGTGAAGGCGATCGGCGACCTGTACAAGGCCGGCCCGTTGAAGGGCCTTGTCCTCGATCTGCGCAACGACCCGGGCGGCCTGCTGCACACCGCCATCGGAGTCTCCGCCGCCTTCCTTCCGCCCAAGGCGCTCGTCGTGTCGACCGACGGCCGGACGGAGGAAAACCGGCGCCGCTTCATCGCTTCACCGGAGGACTATCTGCGCGGTCGCGGCGAGGACGTACTGGCCAAGCTGCCGCCGCAGGTGAAGTCGGTCCCGATGATCGTGCTTGTGAACGGCGCCTCTGCCTCGGCATCGGAAATCGTCGCCGGCGCGCTGCAGGACCACAAGCGCGCGATGGTTCTCGGGACCCAGAGCTTCGGCAAGGGCTCGGTGCAGACGATCATTCCGCTGCGCATGGATCGCGACAATCCGGCGGCGATCAAGCTGACCACGGCGCGCTACTTCACGCCAAGCGGCCGTTCGATCCAGGCCAAGGGCATCGTTCCCGATTTCGTCGTCGAAGATACCGCCGAAGGGAACTTCGCAGGCTTCAGCGTTCGCGAGGCCGACCTGATGCGTCACCTCGAAGACACGAAGGCCCAGGAAACGGCGAAACGTGCGGCCACGCAGCCGGGCGCCGCGACCCCGGCCCAGCCGGCCGTTCCCGCTCACGAGGCGAAGACTCCGCCGCGTCGCTACGACTGGGGCAGCCCCGAGGACTTCCAGCTGCAGCAGGCAATGAATTACCTGAAGGGCAAGGCGGTTCAGGTGGCAAAGCCGAAGGAAGCGGTCGCCAACGTCGCCCCGACTCGCTGAGGCCGGACGCACATCCCGACGGGCCGCTCCGCGGCCCGTTTTTCTTTCAATGAACGACCAGGAACTGCTCCGCTACTCGCGCCACATCCTGCTCAACGAGATCGGCGTCGAGGGGCAGCAGCGCTTGCGCGAGGCATCGATGCTGGTGATCGGCGCGGGCGGACTGGGGTCGCCGGCCGCGTTCTACCTGGCCTCGGCAGGCGTGGCACGCATCACGCTGGTCGACGGCGACACCGTTGATCTCACCAACCTGCAGCGCCAGATCCTGCACACCACGGATCGCATCGGCACCCCGAAGTCGCAGTCCGGAAAGACGGCCTTGGCCGCGATCAACAGCGACGTGGAGGTCGTTGCGCTGACAGCGCGTGCCGACGCACCCGCCCTGATGGACCTCGTGGCAGCGGCCACGGTGGTCCTCGATTGTTCGGACAACTTCGCGACCCGGCACGCGCTGAACCGCGCCTGCGTCGTTCACGGCAGGCCGCTGGTGTCGGGCGCCGCAATCCGCTTCGACGGCCAGGTGGCGGTGTTCGACCTGCGCAGCGCGGATTCCCCTTGTTATGCGTGCCTGTTCCCGCCGGGTGACGGCGAGGACGAGCTGTGCGCGGTGATGGGAGTATTCGCGCCGCTGACGGGGATCATCGGCACCACGCAGGCGGCGGAGGCCCTGAAACTCGCTGCCGGAATCGGTGAATCGCTGGACGGCAGGCTGCTGATGCTCGACTCGCTGGCGATGCGCTGGCACTCCGTGCAGGTACGGCGCGATCCCGCCTGCCCCGTCTGTGCCACGCGGGGCGTGAGCGGCCGTCGATGATCGACTAGACGAGCAACGCCGGAAGCTGGGCGTCCAGGCCGTCCGCCGGTGTCTTGCGGAAGCCGCTCTTGGCGAAGCGGTGCCAGCGGCCGATGACGAACGCGACGACGAGGGAGGCGCGCGCCGCCGGATCGAAGGACTCCGGGAGTTCCTGCTCGGTGACCGCCAGGCGATAGCTTTGCTTGAGCGATGTCTCGATGCGCTCGAGCAACTGGTTCATGCGCTCCTGGAGCCGCTCGTTCTCGTTGACCAGCGCGTCGCCGATCAGCACTCGCGTCATGCCGCGGTTGGTCTGCGCGAAGTCGAGCAGCATGGCGATCATCGAACGCACCTGTTTCAACCCGGAATTCTCCTTCGCGCTGATCTCGTTGATCAGCCCGAAGATGGTCGTTTCGATGAACTCGATCAGGCCTTCGAACATCTGGGCCTTGCTCGCAAAGTGCCGATACAGGGCCGCTTCGGAGACGTCGAGCCGTGCGGCGAGGGCCGCGGTGGTCACCTTCTCGCCCTTCGGATCCTCGAGCATGGTCGCCAGCGTCTGCAGGATCTGCAGCTTGCGTGCCCCGGGCTTGCGGGGACTGGCTAGCGGGCTGGTGATGTCCATGGGCGAAGGAAAAGTGGCGGAAATCAACGTCCGATCAGCGTCCGGACGTGAATGCATACTATCCCAGAAGCGCCACAGCGGGTGCGGCTCTGCACGAGATGCAACACCCGAACAGGGCGGCAATTGCCGCCCTGTTGCGGGCTTTAGCGGAACTCGCAGAAGCAGTAGGAGTAGGCGGACAGCGGCTGCTTGCGCGCCGAGGCCAGCAGCTCCAGATCGCGCTCCACACCTCGGGGTGCCGCCCCGAGCAGGGCCCGCGCGAGGCCTTCCCACCCGAACTCGGCCCGGGCGAAGGCGGCCACCCGCCCGAAGAGCAGGGACAGGTAGCGATTGATACCGCGCGGCTCGTGCTCGAAGTACTCGACGCGGTACTCGCTGATCGATGCACGCCGTGCGGCCGCTTTCACCGCATCCTGGATGCCGCCCAGTCCGTCCAGCAGCCCGCGCTCCCGGGCCTGCTCCCCGGTCCAGACGCGACCCTGCGCGACCTCGTTGATCCGCTCCGGCGTGGACTTGCGCCGATCGGCGACCAGCGCAAGGAACTCGCGGTAATTGTTACCGATGACCTGCTCGATCACCTGCTCCAGCCGTTTGTCGAGCGGCTGGAGCACGGTCGTCGACCCGGCGAGCCAGGTCGTCGACACGCCGGCGGTCGTGATCCCCAGCTTGTCCAGCGAGCCTTCAACCGTGGGGACGAGACCGAAAACGCCGATCGACCCGGTGATCGTCGAAGCATCGGCCAGGACTTCGTCTCCGCCCATCGCGATCCAGTACCCGCCCGACGCGGCGACGTCGCCCATGGAAACGACGACCGGCTTGCCGGCCCGGCGCGTGAGCTCCAGCTGCTCTCGGATCAGTTCCGATGCCTGCACCGCGCCACCCGGCGAATCGATCCGCATCACGATCGCCTTGACGCGTTCGTCCTGCCGCGCGCGCTGGATCAGTTCGGCAGTCGAGGTCGATCCCACCCGCCCCTGGCGTGCGTCGCCGCCGACGATCTCACCCTGCGCCACGATCACACCGACCGCGTCAGCTGCCGTCGGCTCGTGCGCGTGCCTCAGGTAGGAGTACATGGAGATCTGGCGGAACGTTTCCTCGTCGTCGCTGCTGCGCGGCGCGCCCGCCTCGAGCAGGGCCTTGCGGAATTCGTCGCGTGTCTTCAGGCCGTCGATCAGCCGCTCCTTCATCGCCATCTGCGCGATGCCGCCACCGGCCGCCGCCAGTCGCTGCGGCAGTTCGTCGATGACGGCGTCGATGGTGCCGGGTTTCAGCTGGCGGGCCCGTTCGACATCGGCTGTCCAGATCGACCACAGCCCGTTGAGCAGATAGCTGTCCGCTTCCTTCGCTTCCGGAGTCGGTCCGGTCCTTGTAAAGGGCTCCGCGAAACTCTTGTAACGCCCGGCCTGGAATGCGTTGATGCGCACGCCGAGCTTGTCGAGCAGGTTCTTGTAGTAGGCGCGCGTGCCTCCCATGCCGCGCACGGCGAGCGTGCCGCCCGGGTGCATGTAGACCTGGTCCGCCCGCGCCGCGAGGTAGTACTGCGCCTGGCTGAACCCCTCGCCCCACGCGACCACCGTCTTGCCCGAAGCCCTGAACCGATCGAGTGCGGCTCCGACCTCGCGCAGGCTTGCCTGCCCGGCGCTGCCCATCTCGTCCAGCACGAGGACCGCGCGCGTGATCTGTGGGTCCTTCGTGGCGCTGTCGATCGCGGCGAGCACGTCGCGCAGGCGCGTCTCGAAACGCTTCTCGCCGAGCGCTTCGGCGACGGCAGCCTCGCGCGGACCAATCTTGTACTCCTCGACGAGGTCCCCCTGAAGATTCAGAACGAGCGCCGTATCCGCTGCAAGGCGGGGCGGCTTGTCCGACGAAAACCATGCAATCAGCAGCACCGCGGCGATCGCAAGGAACAGAACATTCAGGACGAGCCGGCGGGTGAAGTCCAGCAGCCACCACAGGCCGCCGAAGAATCGCCGCAGGAACCCGGGACGCGCGGGCATGGCAACTCCAAGTCTTGGTCTTGCTACGGAACCAGTGAGCTTAACGTTTCCGCACGTCGTGCGCTGTCTCAGCGGCGCAGGCGCCGCAAGCCGTGAGTCAGTTCGTGCAGCGACCGGATCACCAGCCCCGCTCTGCGCATGCGACGGGGCCCGAGGTCAGGAAACACGCCAGGCCGCGCTCCATGACCCGTCATCAGGACCGTGCGGAAACCGAGCGAACGGGCAGCTTTCAGGTTGACCGTGCTGTCCTCCACCAGCACCGCCCGGCAGGCCGGCACGCGCTCGCGCGCCAGCATCGCGCGCAGCATCAGGCGCGACGGCTTGGGGCGGAAGCAACCGTGCACCCTCATGGTCTCGATGGTGTAGCGGGCGCCGAAGTGGCGATGCACTGCGAGCGCCCGCAGCACCGCGTTCGCGTAGACCATCGGCGCGTTGGTCAGCAGCACCTTCCGGCCCGGCAGGCGAGCGAACAACCGCGTCAGACCGCGCTCGGAGCGCACCAGGGACGCAACGTCGAAGTCGTGCGTCTGGTCGAGGAAGTGCGCCGCGTCGACAGCGTGGTGCCGCACCAGCCCGAGCAGCGTCGCGCCATAGCGCCGCCAGTACAGCGTGCGCAGCCGGTTTGCCTCTTCCCGATCGACCGATAGGTGCCGCTCGACGTAGTCGGTCATCCTAGTGTCGATCTGGCGGAAGATCGAGTGCGAGGCGTCGTGCAGCGTGTCGTCGAGGTCGAAGAAGAAGACCAGGCCGCCCTGCGCGCGCGGCGCCCCCGCCTCCGGCCGACCCAGGGTCCGCGGGCCCTTGCCGCGGGCCGGCACCGCGCCCCGCCCGCGCCTCACTTCGACTTGATCATTGTGCCGACGCCCTGATCCGTCAGGATCTCGAGCAGCAGGCAATGGTCGACGCGACCGTCGATGATGTGGACCGCGTTGACGCCGCTCTTCGCGGCCTCGAGCGCGGACGAGATCTTCGGCAGCATGCCGCCGGATATCGTCCCGTCGGCGAAGAGCTCGTCGATCTGCCGGGCAGTCAACCCGGTCAGCAGCGCGCCGCTCTTGTCCAGCACGCCCGGCGTGTTGGTCAGCATGACCAGCTTTTCGGCTCTCAGGATCTCGGCGATCTTGCCCGCGACCACATCGGCGTTGATGTTGTAGGTTTCGCCGTCCTCGCCGAAACCAATCGGCGAGATCACCGGGATGAAGGCGTCGTCCTGGAGCGCCTTCACGACGGCCGGGTTGATCGCCTCGATCTCGCCCACATGGCCGATGTCATGGCTCTTGGACGGGTCGTCCTTGTCGGGCATGCGCAACTTGCGCGCACGGATCAGTCCGCCGTCCTTGCCCGTCAGCCCGACAGCCTGGCCGCCGAAGCGGTTGATCAGCGTAACGAGTTCGCCCTGCACCTCGCCGGCCAGCACCCACTCGACCACTTCCATCGTTTCGGCATCAGTCACGCGCATGCCCTGGATGAACGTCGACTTCTTGCCGACGCGTTCGAGCGCTTCGTCGATCTGCGGCCCGCCGCCGTGCACGACCACCGGATTCATGCCGACCAGCTTCAGCAGCACGACGTCGTGCGCGAAGGCCTCCTTCAGGTTCTGGTCGATCATCGCGTTGCCGCCGTACTTGACCACGATCGTCTTGCCGTGGAAACGCCGGATGTAGGGCAGCGCCTCGGACAGGATTTCGGCCTTCAACTGCGGTGCGATGAGCGCGCTGTCCATTCGTGTTCAGGCGGCGTGAGAGGGGCCGCGAGAGGAACCGCGGGGCGCGCGAATCTTACACCGCGAAGGCCGCGCTCCCGACTGCGGCGCAGGCATGCTTCCTGCCGCCTGGACAGCGGCGCGTGGCATCATTGCCTTCAGCGCGGGACCGGCTTCCCGGAGCCATACCCTCTCCCCCCAGACCAGGCAAGGACAGGACCATGCAGCAGGAGTTCACGATCGAAGGCATGCACTGCAACGGTTGCGTGGCGCGCGTCACGAAGGCGCTCCAGGCCGTCGCGGACGACGTCCAGGTGACGCTCCAGCCGCCGCGCGCCACGCTCGAAGTGGCGGACCCGCTGACGCTCGACGAGGTAAAGGCGGCTGTGAAGAACGCGGGCGACTACGTCGTCACGCCGGCCTGACCGCTGGCTACTGCCGCTGGCTACTGCTTGTGCGCCTCGTGGGCCGGGGCGCCCTGTCGCACTTCGACTTCCACGGGTTGCGTGACGCGCTTGCCGTCGCGCGTTTCCAGCCGCAATTCGATCTTCACCTTGTCGCCCGCCTTCAGCGGACGCTTCAGGTCCAGCAGCATGACGTGATGCCCGCCGGGCTTCAGCTGGATCTCGCGTCCGGCCGGCAGGTCGAGGCCCGTGATCGGGCGCATCTTCATCACGTTGTTCTCCATCGACATCTCGTGGAGCTCCACGACGCCGGCGACCGGACTGGCCGCGCCTATCAGGCGCCCGCCCTCCTTCGAGACGATGGTCATGAAAGCGCCCGTGCCCATCTGCCCCGGGACAGTCGCCCGCGCCCATGCCGAAGTAACGTCCACCTGTCCCCATGCCGTCCCGGCCATGGCCCACACGCACGCTGCGATTAGCAACCGTTTCATCACTGACCTCCTCCAGAACCGGATTCTAGGCCCGGCACCGGCCTCAACGCGGCGGGGCCTCTTTTCGTTCACCGTCAGCTGCGACGGATCCGCCGGGAGGATCGGGGGGGACGATGCGAGAATCCTGGCGCATCGCGGCCTTGACGAGCAGGTGCGCCGAAACGGGCGCCGTCAGGAACACGAACAGAGTGATCAGCAGTTCACGCAGGCTGGCTTCGCCCGCGCCCGCGGAACTCAGCATCGAGGCGACGAGGACACAGCCCACGCCGAGCGTGCTCGCCTTTGTCGGACCGTGCAGACGCTTCATGAAATCGGAAAACTTCACCAGCGCGAACGAACCGAGAAGCGCGGTCCCGGCGCCCGCCAGCACAAGCAGCGCGGCCAGCACGTCCAGCCAGGTGGTCAGCGCAGTCATTCGACGACATCTCCACTGAGCAGAAACTTCGACAACGCCACGGTGCCGACGAAGCCCAGCATCGCGATGACCAGCGCCGCCTCGAAGTAGAGGCTGGTGCCGAAACGGACGCCCAGCAGGATCAGCAGCCCCATCGCGTTCACGTACAGCGCATCGAGGCCGAGGATCCGGTCGGTCAAGGTCGGGCCGCGAAACAGGCGCCACGCGGCGAGCAGCATCGCCAGCGCCAGGGCGCCGATCGCCCACGGCAAGACGGCACTGAGCCAGTTCATCGCGACTCTCCAAAGATGGTCATCAGTGGTCTCTCATAGCGTTCCTTGATCGCGGCGACCATCGCGGCCTCGTCACCAGCGTTCAGGGCGTGGATCAGCAGATGGCGGCGGTCCCCGGTCAGGTCGGCCGACAGCGTTCCGGGCGTCATCGTGATGATCCCGGCCAGCGAGACGATGCCGTGCGGGTCCCGGATGTCGAGCTGCAACCAGAAGAAGCGTGGCTCGATCCGGCGCTCCGGGCCGACGACGAGCCGCGCGACCTCGAGATTGGAAACGACGATGTCCCGCAGCACGACGAGTCCGAGCCGGAAGGCGGCCGGCCAGTTGCGGACGTGCGGCCTTCCTTCCCGGAAGCGATCGGTCAGCACCGGGATGATCACCGCAAGGAGCGCGCCAAGCACGGCGTGGCCAGCCGTCAGGCCGTTCAGCAGCAGCCAGCCCGCGTACAGGACGACGCTGAGCAGCGGGGCGGGGAACACGCGCCTCATGGCTTCTCCATCCCGGACCGCGGAGTCCAGGCCGGCGGCACCGGCTCGGCACCGAGCACTGCGGAGATGTAGGCGCGGCGGTCGAGCAATTGCGCGGCGGCGGACTCCGCGTAGCGCGTGACGGCGCCCGCGTTGACGATGACCGCCAGCATGACGAGCGCGAACCACCCAATGGCCACCCGCTCGAGCGTGTCTCCCTGTGCTGCCATCGTTTGCATCCGGTTGGCGTCCGTCGCTTTCCAGATCACGGTGGACCCTGCTCGGGCGAGCGCGATCATCACGCCCAGACCCGCCAGAAGCAGTGCCGTCCAGACCGCCGCCATCAGGGGAACGTCGATCGTTGCGCCGAGCAGCAACGCCTTGCCGATGAAGCCGCCCGACGGCGGCAGGCCGGCCGCTTCGAGCGCGAAGACGAAGAACAGGACGCCGAAGGCAGCGCGGTGCGCAAGCGGCGCGGGCACCATGGCGTCCTCCGCGGCGCCGCGTCCGCCCGCCATCAGATCGATCAGCAGAAACAAGGCCGCGGCGACGAAGGTGCTGTTGACGAGGTAGAAGAGGCCGGCCCCGAGCGTGCCGGCCGATCCCAGTCCGACAGCAAGCAGCAGAGTACCCGCCGAGGCGATCACGAGGTAGGCCACCAGCGTTCGCAGCTGCACCGCCGCCAGCGTGCCTAGGGCCGCGAGCACGACGGTGCCGAGCGCGAACCACGGCAACCACGGCGTCGCGAGGTGCGCGACGACGCCCCCGCCCTCGCCGAAGATCAGCGTGGTGACGCGTACCACGCAATACACGCCGACCTTCGTCATGATGGCGAACAGCGCTGCGATGGGGGCTGAAGCGGCGCGGTACGTATCAGGCAGCCAGAAATACAGCGGCAGGAGGGCGGCCTTCACGCCGAACACGACGATCAGGAGCAGGCCGCCCGCGCGGGCGAGCGCGGCACTCTCCGGCCCCAGCGCGGCAATCTTCAGCGCGAGGTCCGCCATGTTCAGGGTGCCGGTCATGCCATACAGGAGCGCGACTGCGACCAGGAACAGCGCCGATCCGGTGAGATTGAACGCGACGTAGTGGATCGCCGCGCGCAGACGGGCACTCCCCCGCCCATGCAGCAGCAGGCCGTAGGAGGCGATCAGCAGCACCTCGAAAAACACGAACAGGTTGAACAGGTCGGCGGTCAGGAAGGCCCCGTTCAACCCCAGCAGCTGGAACTGGAACAGCGTGTGGTAGTGCGGGCCCTGCGTGTCGCGCGGGCCATGAGGTCCGCGGCCGCACGCGTAGAGCACGCTGCCCAGGGCGACCACCGATGTCAGCACCAGCATCAACGCGGACAACCGGTCGAGCGCCAGCGCGATGCCGAACGGCGCCTTCCAGTTGCCCAGGAGGTACGCCTGCACGCTTCCGGTGGCCGCCTCGGTCGCCAGGTACACGGCGACAATCAGTAGCACGACCGTCATTCCAACCGACAGGGCGCGCGCCAGGCGCGGCGCGCGGCGCTCGACCAGTAAAGCGACCGCCCCGGCGAGCAGGGGCAGCACGACCGGCAGGACGATCACGTGCGGCCAGTTCATCCGCGGTCCTCCGGGGCACGCGGTTCTTGTCCATCCACGTGGTCCGTCCCGGTTTCAGCATAGGTCGCGAGCGCGATCACCAGGAGCAGCGCCGTCATCGCGAAACTGATCACGATCGCCGTCAGCACGAGCGCCTGGGGCAACGGGTCGGCGTAGTTGGCGAGCGTCGGCGCCAGCCTGGCGTCGAGGATCGGCGGACGCCCGACGGCGAGTCGACCCATGAGGAAGATGAAGAGGTTCACCGCGTAGGACACCAGCGTCAGCCCCAGCACGAGATCGAAGGTGCGGGCCCGCAGCATCAGGTAGACGCCGCTGGCGACCAGCACTCCGACGAAACCGGCAAGCAGCAGTTCCATCAGTCCCGCCTTCCCGCCTGCAGGCGCGCGATGGAAACCAGCATGAGCATCGCGCTGCCCACGACCGTCAGGAACACACCGAGGTCGAACAGGCTCGCGGATGCGAGCGGCAGCGCCCCGACCAGCGGAAGGACCGGATAGTCGTACGTGCTGGTCAGGAACGGGTGCGCAAGCAGCCAGCTCCCCGCGCCGGTGAGGCCGGCGATCAGGAGGCCCGTCATCACCCAGGCGCGAAAGTCCACCGGCCAGCGCGCAGACATCCAGGCTTCCCCATGCGACACCGCCAGCAGGATGAGGGCGATGGTCAGCACCAGGCCGGCGATGAAGCCGCCACCCGGCAGGTTGTGGCCACGCAGGAAAAGATGGACCGTGACCAGTACGGCGAGCGGCAGCAGCAGCCGGGCCACAAGCTGCAGCATCAGAGGGTGGACGGGCGGCCCGCCCGCAGTTCCGGCCGACGATGCAGCACGCAAGCGCGGCTCGCGCAGCAGCGCGTAGACCACCAGCGCGGCAACTCCGAGCACCGTGATCTCGCCCAGCGTATCGAATGCCCGGTAGTCGACGATGATCACGTTGACGGCGTTGCTTCCGCCGCCAAGGGCCACCGCCGTCTGAAGGAAGTAGGGCGAGATGGAGTCGAACGGGCGCGCCAGCACCAGCATGACCAATGCAGCAGCGCCCAGTCCGGCCGCACATGAGATCACGACGTGCAGCGCATGCCGGGCCGTCGATCGTTCGGGCGGGCTCTCCTTTGGAAGCCAGCGCAACGCCAGCATCATCAGGACCACCGTCGCCAGTTCGACCAGCAACTGGGTCAGCGCCAGGTCCGGAGCCGACAGGTACACGAAGAGCAGGGCCACGACGAGGCCCACCGCGCCCACAATGATCAGCGCGAGCATGCGCCGACGGAACGTGACCACGGTAGCGACGGCGGCGCCCGTGCCGACCAGCCACAGCGCGGCGAACACGGCAGTCACCGACGTCAGCGGCAGCGACGGCTGCGGCGCGGCGTCGAGCAGGAACGGCAGCGCGCCCGCGGCGATCGCCAGTCCGATCAGGAACACAAGGTAGCGCTGCAGGCTGCCGGTCTGCAGGCCCAGCGTCAGGTTGGACGCGCCGCGGATCAGCGATCGCTGCGCGAACGCGAAGGCCGCCTGTCCGCCGCTCGGCAGCGGCACGATGCGGTGCAGGTTGATGAAGTACTGGAGCCCGGAGTACAGCAGCGCGCCGCCCACCAGCGCCACGACGGACATCGCGAGCGGCAGGTTGATGCCGTGCCAGATGGCGAGACTGTATTCCGGCAGCGGCGTGCCCAGGGTCGCGCGCGCTCCGACGGCAAGGAGCGGCCCGACGGTGTACGCCGGCGCCACGCCGACCGCCAGGCAGACCACCACCAGGATCTCGACGGGCACCAGCATGAAGCGCGGAGGCTCGTGTGGCGCCTTCGGCAGTCCCACCGGTTCTCCGTTGAAGAACACGTCGTGGATGAAGCGCGTGCTGTAGGCCACGCTGAACATCCCCGCGAGCGTGGCGCCGATCGGCAGCAACCACCGCATCAGAACGTGCGCATCGGTGGACACCGCCTCTGCGAAGAACATCTCCTTCGAAAGGAAGCCGTTGAGCAACGGCACGCCCGCCATCGCCGCGCTCGCGACCATGGCGAGCGTGGCCGTCCACGGCATGTACTTCCACAGACCGTTCAGGCGCCGCATGTCGCGGGTGCCGGTCTCGTGGTCGATGATGCCCGCCGCCATGAACAGCGACGCCTTGAAGGTGGCGTGGTTGAGGATGTGGAACACGCCCGCGACAACGGCGAGAGGCGAGTCCAGTCCGAACAGCAGCGTGATCAATCCGAGGTGGCTGATGGTCGAATAGGCGAGCAGGCCCTTCAGGTCGTGCTTGAAGATCGCGACGTAGGCGCCGATCAGCAGGGTCGCCAGCCCGATCGGGGCCACGGTCCAGAACCAGGCGTCGGAACCGCCGAGAGCCGGATACAGGCGCGCCAGCAGGAACACGCCCGCCTTCACCATCGTCGCCGAATGGAGGTAGGCCGACACCGGTGTCGGCGCCGCCATCGCATGCGGCAGCCAGAAGTGGAACGGGAACTGCGCGCTCTTGGTGAATGCACCGGCCAGCACCAGCAGGAGCGCGGGCACATAGAGCGGATGCGCCCGGATGCGGTCGCCGGAAGCGAGCACCGCGTCGAGCTGCACGCTGCCGACGATGTGGCCGATCAGCAGCACACCTCCGAGCAGCGCGAGGCCACCGGCGCCGGTGATCGCGAGCGCCATGCGCGCTCCCTCGCGCGCGTCCTTGCGGTCGTTCCAGTAGCCGATGAGCAGGAACGAAGCCAGGCTGGTCGCCTCCCAGTAGACGACGAGAAGGATCAGGTTGTCCGCCAGCACGACTCCAAGCATTGCGCCCATGAAGAGCAGCAGGAACTGGTAGAAGCGCGCCGGTGGATCGTCCTTGTCGAGGTAGTACGCCGCGTAGAGCACGACGAGCGATCCGATGCCGAGGATCAGCAGCGAAAACAGCCAGGCGAGGCCGTCCATGCGGAATCCGAACGTCAGCCCGAGCGCAGGAATCCAGCTCACCGACCAGCGCAGCGTCTCACCCCCGAGGATCGCGGGCGCTTGCGACAGGGCGATCAGCAGACCGGCGACTGGCGCGACCGCCGCGCTCCATGCCGCGAGGCGACGGCGACGATTCGGCAGCGCCGCAAGAAGCAGCGCGCCAGCAAACGGAAGCAGTGCCAGCAGCGCCAAGCTCATTGATTCAGCGCGTCGAAAGACAGCGGGGTGACCACAAGCGCCGGAATGCCGGCCAGGGGCGCCAGCTTCGTCGCCTCGCCGACGAGAAGCGAAGTTCCTGCGTCAAGCGCAGACAGTCCCACTGGAAAGAAGGCGAAGCTCATGACGCCGGTCGCGGTAGGCCGAGCACCGGCCCGGCGAAGCGTCAGAGTATAGGTGCGCCGCTCGCGCCTGGCGGGCGCCAACGGTCAGGGAAAGCGAGCGGTGGCGCTACAGGACGTAGCGCGCGAGGTCCTCGTTGCGCGCCAGTTCGCCGAGCCGCGCGTCGACGTACTGCGCGTCGATCCGTACGCGGCTCTCGCCGCCCGTCACGCTGCTGCCGGCGGAGAACGAAATCTCTTCGACGAGCTTTTCCATCACCGTATAGAGGCGGCGCGCGCCGATGTTCTCCGTCTTCTCGTTCACCGCAAATGCGATCTCCGCCATGCGGTGGATTCCGTCGTCGGTGAACTCGAGAATGCAGCCGTCGGTCGCCAGCAGCGCGGAGTACTGCTCGGTCAGGCTCGCATCGGTGGTCTTCAGGATCCGCTCGAAGTCTTCCACGGTAAGCGAATCGAGTTCGACGCGGATCGGAAAGCGCCCCTGCATCTCCGGTATCAGGTCCGACGGCTTCGCGAGATGGAATGCACCGGACGCGATGAACAGTATGTGGTCCGTCTTCACCATCCCGTACTTGGTGTTGACGGTCGTGCCCTCCACCAGCGGCAGCAGGTCACGCTGTACGCCCTGGCGCGACACGTCGGCTCCCTGCAGTTCGGAGCGAGAGGCGATCTTGTCGATCTCGTCGATGAACACGATGCCGTTGCTCTCGGCGTTCGCCAGCGCCCGGATCTTGAGCTCATCGTCGTTGACCAGCCGCGCCGCTTCCTCGTCCGCCAGCAGTTTGAGCGCCTCGCTGACGCGCACCTTGCGCGGCTTGCGCCGGTCGCGGCCCATGTTGGCGAACATCGACTGGATCTGCTGCGTAAGTTCCTCCATGCCCGGTGGCGCCATGACCTCGAGGGAGGTCGGCGCGGCCGACACCTCGATCTCGATTTCCTTGTCGTCCAGCTCGCCCTCGCGCAGCTTCTTGCGGAATTTCTGGCGCGTCGCGTTGTCGTCGTCACGCTCCGAAGAGGCAGCGAAGCCGACTCCGCGCGCCGGCGGCACGAGCACGTCGAGCACGCGGTCCTCCGCCGCGTCCTGGGCGCGCGTCGCCACCTTCCTCATCTCGGCCTCGCGCGTCTGCTTGATCGAGATGTCGACCAGGTCGCGGATGATCGTATCGACGTCGCGGCCGACGTAGCCGACCTCGGTGAACTTGGTCGCCTCCACCTTGATGAACGGTGCATCGGCGAGCCGCGCCAGGCGACGGGCGATCTCGGTCTTGCCGACGCCGGTCGGTCCGATCATCAGGATGTTCTTCGGGGTGATCTCTGCACGCAGCGGCTCGGCCACCTGCTGGCGGCGCCAGCGGTTGCGCAGGGCGACCGCGACGGCGCGCTTGGCGCGGTCCTGTCCGACGATATGCTTGTTCAGTTCGTGAACGATTTCGCGGGGAGTCATCATGGAAGTATCACTGCTCGTGCACGCGAGCGCGTTGCGGTCGCCCGTGCGGTCGGAGTGCCGAGGTTGGGCGCGCGCTCCTGGAGCGGGCGTTGAGCGAGGGCAACACGTGCTTCATCACCGGGCCGCCGCGTCCAGGATCAGTCGAGCGACTCGATGGTGTGCGACTGGTTTGTGTAGATGCACAGATCGCCGGCGATCGTGAGCGCCTTCTTGACGATGTCCGCTGCGGCGAGGTCGGTATTCTCGAGCAGCGCCTTGGCCGCGGAGTGCGCGTACGGTCCGCCCGAGCCGATCGAGATCAGTCCGCCTTCCGGCTCGAGGACGTCGCCGTTGCCGGTGATGATCAGCGATGCCTCCCGGTCCGCCACGGCGAGCATCGCTTCGAGGCGGCGCAGGATGCGGTCCGTGCGCCAGTCCTTGGCAAGTTCGACCGCGGACCGCACGAGGTTGCCCTGGTGCTTGTCGAGCTTGGCTTCGAAGCGCTCGAACAGCGTGAAGGCATCGGCGGTGGCTCCGGCGAATCCGGCCAGGATGCGGTCCTGGTAGAGACGCCGTACCTTGCGGGCGCCCTGCTTGATCACGATGTTGCCGAGGGTGACCTGGCCGTCGCCGCCCAGGGCGACGGAGCCCCCGCGCCGGACCGAAACGATGGTGGTGCCGTGGAAGGATTCCATTGGAGCGAGTAGGAAGGGAAGGCTCGAGAGGTGGAGCCTACATGGGGCCGCTCGACCGGGACTCAATCCCGGAAGGCCGGGCGCGCACCTAGACGCGACGAAGCTGGACCTGGGCGACCGCGTCGATGCCGAGCAGGGAAAACAGGGCCGCGATCAGGTAATTCACATTGCGAAATTCGACGTTCGCGCCACCCTGGCGCACCTTGGTCAGCAGGGCGAGCATCCCCGTTGCCGTGGCGAACTCGACCCGCTTGAGGTAGGTGCAATCGACGATGACCTGCTTGTCGACCTTCGAGGCCGCGATCAATCGTCCGAAGTGGGGCTCGCCCTCTCCGCGCAGCGTGCCACGCCACTGAATGCCGTCCACGGTCGCTTCGGGTTCGACGACCGCCTTGGGCTGCGCAGCGCGCGTCTTGAGGTTCGGTGGCGCGGGCTCCCACGACGGTGGCGAGACCTCGTACGTGATGCAGTACTGGATCCCCGTTTCCTCGAAGTCGTGCTGGCGGTTGAGCAGGCGAAACACCTCGAGCAGCAGCATCCAGACGGCATCGCTCGGATCGCGGCGGCCCGCCTCGACCGCCGCGCGCAGGGGCGTGACCAGCTGGTCG